>JADING010000087.1 GCA_017694135.1 Candidatus Scatoplasma merdavium | reverse complement strand
ATTATTATGTTATTTATATTAAATGTAGTTTTTATGGTTTTGCTATATAATATCTTTGTATCAATTTATGAATAAAACACTTAAAAAAATTAAAATTGCGTCTTGGACGTTACTTATTATCGCTTTAATTGCTTGCCTTACGGGTCTTTGCCTTTACCTTTATCTTCCGGATCAGGGACAGTATACAAGTTATTATTTTATTTCGGCGGTCATTTTTATCGTCGCTTTAATGGCTGCTCAGTTTGTTTTCTTTTTCCTCATTTCTCAGAGCTTGGATCACAAGAGAAAACAGACGGATTTAAAGACTGCTGATATTGTCGGTAGCGATATTGGTGCAGCTTATCAATACGGCAAAATAGGTCTTATTGTTATTGATTCCACTGGCACGGTTCTTTGGATTAACAATTTTTTGACTGATCGCGGAATCAATATTGTCGATTGTCCTATTTCAACTTTTTCTCCTGAACTCAGCAAGCTTTTAGATGATGCGAAAAACGGGAAAGACGATAAGAATTCCTCGGTTACTATTAAGTATGATGGGAAGTATTACGAAACGCGCTTTTTGTCATCAGCTAATTTGTTCATTTTGAAAGATACCACTGACGTTGAACTTTTAAACGAATACAATCGCGACCACGCTTTGGTTATAGGTTACTTAAACTTGGATAATTTTACCGATATTAAACCTACTGATGAATTGACTAAGTCGGACTTAGAGAATGAAGTTCGCAAGAAGATTGTATCTTACTTTGAAAAATACAACGTCTTGATTAGACAGATGAGATCTGATTATTACATGATAATGTTAGCTCGCGCTGATTTTGACAAGATGATTAAAGATAAGTTCTCTATCATTGCTAAAATCGGCAAGGACTATGAAACTCTTGGTCTCACTATTTCAATGGGCTTTGGTTATGGTTTCCCTGATTGTGTTCACAATTCCGAACTCGCTTCTTCGTCTTTGGATGTGGCTCTTTCTAGAGGTGGCAATCAGTGTGTTGTCGGACCTTTTGGAGAAAAGATGGATTTCTACGGCGGAGGTAACACTGAGTCTAAGAGCAGGACTAGCAAGGTTGAAATTATTTCTTGGGCTCGCTCTTTTGTCGCTTGTTTGCAGCATTGCCAGAATGTCATTATAGTCCCGCATAAATACGCGGATATGGATGCTTTGGGTGCAGCCCTAGCGGCTTATTCTTTCGCTATGAGTGTCAATAGCACCAACAAGAATTTCAAAGCTTACATCGCTTATGATCCTCAGTTGGTAGAATCGATGGCAGACAAGGCTTTCCGCTCATTGGTTTTGTCTTCTGAGGCCGGAATTAAGAACGCTATTAAGAATTACTCAGAGGTCTTGTCTTTAAAGAATAAAGACACTTTGGTTATCATGGTTGATCACAATTCACCAAGTCAATCAATTTTCCCAGCTGTTATCGATACTAGGTATGACAAGATTGCTGTTGTTGATCATCACCGTAAGCAGAACGATGATGTAAATACTGTTTTTGAAGCGATTGATTCAGCGGCCTCTTCTACTTGCGAGTTAATGTCTTTGTTTGCTGATTCATTGCAGTTTAAGATTACTATTGATCCTAACATTGCAACGTTGATGTTATCGGGAATTTATTTAGATACCAATAACTTCCAGCAAAAGACGAGAATCCTCACTCATGAAGCGTGCATTATTCTTTCGAGGTTGAAAGCCGATGAGCAAAGAGCGCGCGATTGCTTGAAAGAAGACTACGAGTCGTTTGTTATTAAGTCTAAAATCGTATCGAGCGCAAAGTCTTACGCTTATGATATCTTGATCGCTAAAGCGGATGAAAATTCCATTGTTGATGCGGCGATGTTAGCTTCTTCTTGCGATGAACTAAAAGAGATAAGCGGAATCAAAGCCTGCTTTGCAATTGGAAAGACTTCTCCTACCGATGTTTATGTTTCTTCTCGCGGTAACGGTTTAGTTAACTGCGAACTTCTAATGATTAAACTCGGTGGTGGAGGAGGACACCATTCGGCAGCGGCTTGCCAAATTAAAGATTCAACTGTTGAAGAAGTTTACGCTAGATTGGTCCATACTCTCGATGAGTATCTTTCGGAAGCGACCATTCAAAAAGCTAGTCGAGATTAAAGGAGAACACTATGAAAATATTTTTGATTAAAGATTTAAAAAAAGTTGGTAAAAAGGGAGAAATTGTCAATGTATCCGATGGTTACGGAGCCAATTTTATTATTCCTCAAGGATATGGAAAACTCCTTACTGATAACGTTTTAGGTGAATATCACGCTGAAGTGAAAAAGCAGAAAGAAGAAGATGCTAAAAGAAAGAGCGAAGCTATAGAAGCGGCGAAAAAGCTCGATTCTATAACTGTTGTTTTCTCTGCAAAGGTCGGTAAATCCGGATCTATGATTGGTTCTATTTCTCCCAAAGCTATCGTTGAAGCTTATAAAAAACAATTTGATATCAACTTGGATAAAAGAAAGATAATCGATCATTTCCAAGTCAACGCTTTTGGAACTACCAATTTGCGCATTGAACTTTATAAAGATGTTGTTGCAACGCTTCACGTCAAGGTTGTACCTATTGAGGAAAACAAATAATGCCTGCTTCTTCTACTGATTTACAGGAAGCTGAAAGAGCGCTTCTTGCCGGTTGCATTATCGATAAAGACATATATTACCGTGCCATTGGAACTATTGGTCCGGATGATTTTGCCTCGGATATAAACAGGCTAATTTTCAATGATTTAGTAGAATTAAGAACCAGTACCGGACAAGCGGATTACGCGACTCTTTCTGAATATATGCAAGGAAAGAAGGATCTTGATAGAGTCGGTGGTAAAGACTATCTTCTTGATCTCTCTACTAGTTACCAACCTTCAGTAGAAGAAATTGACAATTACATTAACTTGGTTCGCGATAAATCCTTAGCTCGCCGTTTTTTCTCCCTTTGTGATCATATTAAAGAAGAATATAATTCTAAACCAATTAAAGATGTTTCAAGTTTTATTGGAGAAGCGGAGAAAAAGATTATCGCTGTTACTACCGAAAGAAGAACATCGAATTTCCGCGACCCTAAATCGGTCATTACCTCTTTGAGAAAGAGCATGGAAGCTGAGCAGCAATTCCGAAAAGAGAACAATATTAAGACACCTTATCTTTCCGGTTATTCGACTGGCTTTTCTGATGTTGATAAATTGACAGGGGGATTCCATCCTGGAGATTTGATAATTTTAGCCGCTCGTCCTTCAGTTGGTAAAACCGCTTTGGCTTTAAATTTCGCTCAAAAAATTGCTGGAAGCGGAAAATATTCGGTCGGTTTCTTTTCTTTGGAGATGAAAGCTGAGCTTTTGATGCGCCGCTTGTTATCTATGGAATCGCGCTTGACTCAAACTCAAATAAATGAGCTCAATATGCAAGATGAATCTTACATGTCTCCAGGAAAAGAAAAAGAACTTTACGCTCTATCTTCCGCTATTGAACGTCTATCTAGGGAGCAGCTTTATATCGTTGATTCTTCAAAACTTACTATCAACGATATTACTACTCAGGCTCGCCAGTTAAAAGAAAGGCATTCTAATTTAGCTTTAATAGTGGTGGATTATTTGGGTTATATTACACCAGTTAACACTTCTTCACAGACTACTCGTGAACAGGAAGTGGCTAACATCACTAAGGGTTTAAAGCAGCTAGCGAGAGACTTGAATGTTCCTGTGCTCTGCCTTTCTCAGCTTAGACGTCCACCCAACTCTAAAACTAAACCGCCGCGCCCTTCAATGTCAGAATTGCGTGAATCAGGCGAAATTGAACAGACAGCCGATATGGTTTTCTTAATCCACCGTGACGATTATTTCCAAAAAGAAGGCGAAGACGGACAAAAAGGGCAATATAATGGAGCATCTTCTTCGATCACTTATAACGAAATGTCTCCTACCACCTTGATTTTAGATAAAAACCGCAATGGGAAAACCGGTGAAATTAACTTTAATTACTACAAGCAGTATTCGCGCTTTGAACTTGTTGCTGATCCTAATGAATATGGGAGTGAAGAGTAATGAAGTTCTGCCTTATCTCTTCTGGTTCTAAAGGTAATTGCACTTATGTTCAATCTAAAGAAGCGAAAATTCTAATAGATTTTGGCATTTCGAAAAAAAGGGTATTAGACGCTATAAAGGCGTATGGGGTAACTTCGCTAGATGCGATTGATAATCTTTTAATTACTCATAACCATTCCGACCACATAGCTAATATTCGCTATATTCCAAAGGATAAGTGGATGATCGAGTTCGATAACACCAAAGAAGAGCTTTTTGACAAGCAATACATAACCCCTCTAATGCCTTTTAAAATTAAAGACATGTTAATTACTCCGCTTCCTTTATCTCACGATTCACCTTCTTGTGTCGGCTTTTTAATTGAAGCTGATGGCGAAAGACTCTGTCAGATTACCGATACTGGATACGTGCCGCAAAAGGTCTTAAATTTGATAAAAGATTGCGAATATTACGTTTTTGAATCGAATCACGATACCAAGATGCTTTACACTTCATCGCGCCCGATAGCATTAATAAAAAGAATCCACTCGGATCACGGCCATATGGATAACACGTCTGCGAGTTATTATCTATCAAATATTATTGGTTCAAAGACCAAGGAAGTGTATTTAGCCCATCTTTCTGAAGAGTGCAACACGCCGGAACTCGCTGTCTCGACTTTTAAGAAAATTTATCAAGAACAGACGGGAAATACCATTAATTTTTATCTTGCTTGCGGTTCAGTTACCACTCCTTTATACGGGGGAAAAGATGCGTAAAATCAACTTTGTTTTATTTGGTTCGCCGAAAGAAAGTTACCTTTCTGATGCTTATAAAGAATACGCGAAAAGGTTAACAAAATATGCTAAAGTTAACTTTGTTTTTCTCGATGAAGTTGAAGTTAAAGGTCAACTAAACCAATCTAATATCGATAAGGCTTTAGACAAAGAAGCGGAAGTTTTACTTAAAAATATAAACTTAAGTAAAACTTCTTTGATACTTTTTGATTTGCACGGAAAAGAAATGAATTCGGAAGATTTTTCTAAAGCTATATTTAAATTGCCTAACTTAGATATGACCTTTGTTATCGGTTCTTCCAATGGTTTATCCGACATTTTAAGAGAGAAAGCGAACTTAAGAGTGTGCTTTTCAAAGATGACAACAACTCATCCTCTCGCCTTATTGTTTTGTTTAGAACAAGTTTACAGGGCTTTTAAGATTGATAATAACGAAACTTATCACAAATGATATCTTGGTCTAGTTTTTAATTGCTCTTATAAAGCAGTATATCAATTAAAAATTGAGGGAATAGTTAAAATACACCTCCAGTAATTCCTAGTTTAATATTTAGCATTTTAATCGTATGAATAGTCGGTATGCAATTTGCTTAGAGAGTGCAATAATTCCTCTTCATCTGCTATCGTGATTTTATTTAAAGAAGGTAACATTGAACTGTTTTAAGGACGCTTTTGAGGTTATTTTCATCAATTTCAAGCTCATTTTTTTGCAATACTCTTGTTGTCTTAAGGCATATTTTATATGGCCTCGTTTTTCTGTTACCAAATACTCCTTTTAGCGATAGGTAGTCTTAAACGCGCCTTCTTTACAACCGTTTTTCTTTTGTGTTAACGAATGACTACCACTCGTAAGTTCAGGCAATTTCTAAAAGCGTTTCTTTTTATTAAAGATATTAATCTGATGAGAATTTTTGATGGAGTTTGTTAGTAGCATTTATTAATGCGAATAAGTCTAGTGTATAAAAATGTTTTTCTGTTTGTGAGCAGAGCATTTATAAATTATCTAGATATGCTCATCCATAGATTTATTGATGTATTTTTTTGTTATTAAGCGTTTATTTATCACAATAAAAAAACCTGAATATTCTTAGAAATTTTAAGAACATATCAGGCATATAGTTTGCTTTAAGCTGGGGTAATTGGATTCGAACCAATGCATCACAGATTCAGAGTCTGCTGTCTTACCGCTTGACTATACCCCAAGCGCAAATATAAATATATATGTATTTTGCCAATTTATCAACTACTTTATTGAATTGTTGGGTCATTAACGACACCGATGTAGATGGGTAAACCGGTACTGTCTCTAATTACATATATGAAAGGTTGATCAAATTTAACTTTGATTCCTTCAATTGGAGCAGGAGATGCAAAGCCGGCTGAAATGGTAACTGAAAGTCCTTTAGTTCCTTCTTCTCTGAACTCAATGCTGTTCTTTTGGATGACATTATTGATTTTTATAGAGTCGTATTCCTGATTAAAATTGATAGCTTTAGAATACGCTTCAGAATTGAATTCGTTGAGGAAGCTTAAGCCTTGTTCGACTAAGAAAGACTTAAAGTCAAATTCGCTGACAGTTTTGAACTTTGGGATTGTTAAATCTAAATATTCCGGTATGACTTCATTATTGGGATCTTCAATTAAGAAGTTTACGCCTTTAACTAAATCTAAAATATTATCATTGGAATTAATTGGGTAGAGATATTGAACTTCGTATAGTCCCGCATAATATGAATCGTAGAAAGAATAGTATTTATCGTATTTGTAAGCCTTGTTTTTAAATATGGTGTGATTCATGTATTGAGCAGATACACTTCTTCCATCAGAGGTGTAAAACGGGGAAGTTCCTTTTACTAAATAGAATACGTCGCTCCATTTAGATTGGAAATTCAATATTGAGAGAATCATTATATCGTTCTTATAAAAATCTAAATCGTCTTGATTAATATAAGATGAGGAATCAACCATGGCGTTATTAATTAGATTAATAAGTTTATTTTTATCACTCTCAGAAGAGTAATCCATTTGATAAAGTTGGAAATATTCTCTTTCAACTTCTTTGGCGTAGTTCTGTCTGACATCGAGAGTATTATTAAAAATACCGAAATTATAAGATTGAACTGAAAAGAAACTTTCTTTGTAGCGGTAATTGTTAGAGTAAGCGCGACGGAAGTTGTTTCTTCTCAATGAATTAGAAGCGTGCAGCACTTCACTGTAAAGGCTTTGTATCGAACTATCCTCGCTCATTGTTGAAAGCATATCAACGTTTGAGTAGAGAGAGAAAGGCGAAAAAACAAAGTTTGAAGTTGAGTTATTCAAAGTGTAATTGAAAGCATCATAGGCAAAGGTATTAACGCCATTCACATATTCTTCATCTAGTTCATCAAAATTGTAATACGGATCGAATTTAGGATAAGTAACTTCGTTTAAAGCGCGAAAAGTTTCTTCATCACCGACATCAATATATCCTCTTTGGAAGTTTTCTTTATAAGGTTTTTTAGCATCCCTATCAATGTTAATATCGAAAATAAGTGCAGCGGGAACAGAAACTATTATTAATAAACACGCAGCAACAGCACTGGTAATTTTAGCCCAGCGAGGAAAGCGGAATTTTGCTTTCTTTAATTCTAATTCGTTTTCTATTTCTTGGAAGTTAGGATTGTAATTAGCATTTTTCTTAAATTCTTTAGCGAAATTATTCTTCTTGAATTTCATTTTGCTTCCTCCTCAAACGACAGTTCGGCTTGAAGTTTCTTAAGTGCGCGGTAGTATTTTCCCTTAATTGATGACGCTTTTACTTGGTAAATCTTAGCTATTTCTTTGAATTTCATCTTTTCCACTACTTTTAAGACAAATATTTCATATTCGTCTTTGTCTAATTTGGAGCGGACGAAAGAGATGAGGGAATTATCGTTGATTTCCTGAGTTGCAATATCTTGATCTAAAGGAATATTGCGCGAAGTTTCTTCGAGCCTTTTTAAGGAGATATGTCGGCAGATCTGACAAAGATACGCTTTAAAATAGCCCTTTTCAACGTAGTTAGAAGACGTTAAAGCAGCAAGAAAAGTATCTTGAACGCAGTCTTGAGCGCTCGCTTCATCGTTCAAAATTGAAAAAGAGAGTGATTTTAAAAGGTGATAATACTCCTCGTAAACTTTCTTGACGGCGCGTTCGTCTTTTTTAAAGAACAAGTCGATGTCTTTCTTTTCCATCAAAGTTCATATCCCCTCAACTATATAATCGTTTTAAAGGGCAAAAAGTTCGTTATAAATCGAAATTTGTCGCCTTTTTTCTTGAGAGGGAATTTCTTATTGCCATTCCATCAATAAGGAGTTTGATGATCGAATCTAAAGTTGAACCAGAAGAGTAGTCAGCTCGGCAAATGTAGTTGACTCTCTCTTCTTTTAGTAGCGAAACGACTTTATCGCGCTTTCCGGCTGGATATACAGCGATTGAAGTTCCGCCGTTTTTCTTACCTAAAATCATAGCAGGAATATCAGTCATTCCATCTCCGATATACACCATATTTGTGTAAGGTATACGGCGTTTTTTCTGCTTGGCATTAACATCAAAATCGTTTCTTTCATCGATTGTGCCTTTAGAAATGCGGAAAAAATATTGAGTTTTTTGAGTGTAATTGATTGCGAATGCTGGCCAAATAGCTTCGCCGGTTTTTTTGTCAAAAACAAATTCGCAACCATATATTTTTTTAAACTCTTTAGCAATGGGAGTCCCATCAATTATTTCTTTAGTTCCAGAAGAGATAATGTAATGTTCGACACGGATGCCTTTTGATTTTCCATAGTCGTTTATTCTTTTGAACCAAGTGGTGACGCCGTTAAAAAACTTGACGTCTCTTCCCATTTGATTCAAGTACTCTTTTGTCAGAGATATTCCTTTCTCTTTTGCTTTATAAATCATCATAAACATGTATGAAAGGATGCGCTCTGATTTGTTGATATCGGAAAATTTTTCGGTTTCTCCCCAAAATTCTTTTGGAGACATTCCTAAGGAAGGAATAAAACTGTAATTTTGCATATCTTGAGTGCAGAGAGTTTTATCAAAGTCGTACATTATAGCCATTATTCCTTCCGACATAAGTTATCCTCCTTAAAATAAATGGTAATTCTATAACATATTTTAACAAATTGTTAAGAAAAGTGTAAAATCCAGCTCATTTTACAATTGATTTAAAAAGCAATAGCCAAATTAGTTTTGAATTTTATTTCTCATTATTACTAATCCTTCAATTTTTTTAGGATTTAATTGCCTTATTAGTTTTAAACAAGCATAAAAAGAAGCACCTGTAGAAATAATATCGTCGAAAAGGAGGATGTTTTGTTTTCTTAAATCTATTTTTTCTTTCAATGAGAACGATTCTTGACTATTTAATCTGTCTATTTTATTTTTTGTTTTCTGTTCTATATTTTCTTTTTCTAAGATGTCTAAAATTGGTAGTTTTAAAATGCTTGCCATATTTTCTAAATGGTTAAAACCTCTCTTTTTTAAGTTGTCTTTAGAGGAAGGTACGAGAACTATTTTATAATTTAAGTACTTAAGTCTCAAAATGAGAGAATACCTTTCTAAAAATATGTTTCGAAGTTCGAAATCATTGAGTTCTTTATATTGGATGATTAGCTTTGAGAGTGGTTCTTCATATTTAGCTAGGTATGTTATTTTTGTGTTTCTATAAATGAAACTATCGGGTTGAAAGTTCAATGTTTCAAAGCAGTTTTGGCAAAGGGAAGTGTTTGGATGAGTCAAATTGAATAAAGACGTTGGATTTATGTCTTTGAAACAAAGCTTACAAACGCGCTTTTGCGTTGATTCTTTCAATTGTTTCAATGGCTCTTGAAATGCTTTCATTTTTCCTTTCTCCTATAAAGATACATTTTCCATCGTATGCGTCTGCTTTTCTTCCAACTCTCCCAACTATTTGAATTAAACCTTCAGCTGTAAACAAATCGTGATCTGCTTGATATACGATAACCTGAAGATTTTTAAGTGTTACGCCTCTTTCGAGAATAGAAGTGGTTATTAAATAGAGGTATTTTCCTCTTTTGAAATCTTCGATTATCTTTTCTCGTTCTTCTGATTCAGAGGAGACAAATTCGCCATTTGGAAAAATTTTCTTTATCAGAGGAGAAAGCTTTAGTCCTATTTGTATGGTGGGGACAAAAACGAAAAGCGGTTTGTTTTCTTTTAAGATTTTTCTCATTTCACTTATTAAAGAAAGGAGTTTAATTGGAAGAAATTTAACGTATGTAGGTACTGGTAATTTATGGTGATGATACCTTTCGTTTAGATACAAGACCGTGCCATTCTTTTCGAACGAGGATATGGTTTTATTATCCGGAGTTGCTGACATCATAACTAAGACTCCTTTAAGTGCTTTTTTTAAAAATGTGTAAAGCGTCTCATTTCCTTTAAATGGAAAAGCGTCGATTTCATCAACTATAAGGAGGTCGAAATAATTCGTGTATCGGTAAAGTTGATGTGTAGTTAACAAGACGATATCCCCTTGAATTACATCGCTGTGGTTGCCGTATACTACTGCGAGTTTAGCTTTGGGAAATGCAGAATGGATGCGAGGAGCCAGATCGATAACGACATCTTTTCTTGGAATTGCAAATCCAACTTGCCTTCCTTGTTTTAATGCCAATTCCATTACACCGTAAACAAGTTCTGTTTTTCCTGCACCGGTAACAGCGTTAATTAAAACAGGCTTGTTTTTTAAATATGAGCTTATCACTTGATTTGAAATTTCTTTTTGTTTAGGAGATAAAGGATAAGCTAAATTTAACTCTATACCTTTATTTATAATGTTTGGTGAAACTACCATCCTTCCTGAAAAGGAGATGCATTTTCGACAGTATGGCTTGTTATTTATATCGTAGCCTATATAGCGTGGATCGCTGTTTTGACATTTGGGGCAAACGAATTTTTCTTCCATATTATTTATTAGATAAATATCGATTGATATTTATAAAGAAAATGAAATTTGCTCTAAAAGTTACGCTATTAAAATCTAGACATTCACTCGTTAGTTTGCTATTATTATTTAGCTATCTGCCCAGGTGGCGAAATTGGTAGACGCACAGGACTTAAAATCCTGGGCCCGTAAAAAGGCGTGTGGGTTCGACTCCCACCCCGGGCATGTTAGTTTGTTCCCGTCATGAGTTAGGTTATGGCGTGAGTAATCAAGAGGGCGGTTAAATAGTTGTTGACTATGAAAAGCCCGATTGATATTATTAGAAAGACGCTTTACCGATGGACGTTTAGCTCAGTTGGGAGAGCATCGCCTTTACACGGCGGGGGTCATAGGTTCGAGTCCTGTAACGTCCACCATGGAATTGGTCTTGATTGTTGTGGAAGAATAGCGAAGTGGCCAAACGCGGCAGACTGTAAATCTGTTCCTTCGGGTTCGGTGGTTCGACTCCACCTTCTTCCACTTTTATTGGGACATAGCCAAGCGGTAAGGCAGTAGACTTTGACTCTACCATGCACTGGTTCGAATCCAGTTGTCCCAGCATCCTGATCCACTAGCTCAGCCGGTAGAGCACTTGACTTTTAATCAAGGGGTCTGGGGTTCGAATCTCCAGTGGATCATTGATTACATCTCTGTTAAGAGTTAGATATAGATTGTTCGGCACTAGTAGCCGATTTTTTTTATACAAAAACTTTTGCTTGTCTAATTAGATTACCTTTCGCTAATTAAATTTAAAGTCATATAATTAATTGAGGAATTATGGCATTTTTAGAAGTTAAAAACTTGTGTAAAGATTACGGTAAAGATGAGACTTTAGTTCACGCTTTAAAGAACGTCTCATTTTCTGTTAACGAAGGTGACTTTGTGGTAATTTTGGGTGCTTCTGGTGCTGGAAAGACAACGCTTTTGAACATTTTAGGCGGAATGGATTATCCGACTAGCGGGGAATATATTTTGGATGGGACCAATATATCAAGCTTTTCTTCTAATCTTATTCAAAAAGCAAAAGGACAGAGAAAACTTGAAGATTTTCGCAGACAAGATATTGGTTTTGTCTTCCAGTTTTACAATTTGATGGGGAATTTAACCGCTTATGAAAACGTGGCTTTAGCGGCATCTTTAGTCAAGAACCCATTTGATGCAAAGCAGATTATTAGCGAAGTTGGTTTAGATAAGAGAATGAATAATTTTCCTTCTCAGCTTTCTGGGGGTGAGCAGCAGAGAATATCTATCGCTAGAGCAGTAGTGAAAAATCCTAAGCTTTTGCTTTGCGATGAACCTACCGGTGCGTTAGATTCTAAAACCGGGAATTCGATTATCAAGCTTTTGCACAACCTGTCTTATAAATTTAATAAAACAGTTATTATTGTTACTCATAATTCTTCATTAGCTAAAATAGCAAATAGGTTAATAAGAATTTCCGATGGGGAGATAATTGAAAATACCGAGAGTGAGAAGGTTGAAAACATCGAATCTGTAGTATGGTAAAAGACAGCACTAATCACCTTTTATTTAAAGAATTAATTCGCACAGTTAAGCAGTATTGGAAGCAGCTAATTTCAATCGTTGCGATATCGTTTTTATCTATCTGCCTTTTTTGTGGGCTTACTTCTAATGCGAAAAACTTAGAAGAAAGAAGAGATTATTTGTACGAGCAGACTAATTTTGCTGACGTATATTTGACGACAACTTCTATCTCTTTTGAAGATGAGCAATTTATTCGCTCTATTAATGAAATAATTGAACTTGATAAAAGAATATACATAAATGGAACTTCAAATAAAAATACAGTTTATCTAGTTTCTCCTGAAGTTGGATCAGAATTATCTTTGCCCTTGATTAGTCAGGGAGAAGAGGGGTTCTTACTCGTTAATTCTTACGCTGAAGCAAATCATATAAATATCGGTGATGAAGTCGAAATTTCTTTTTCAAATCTTTTGTTAAACCTCTTTGATGGGAATGAAGCAACCTCGTCTTTAATTGAAAATTTTTTATCTAGTTACGTGTTAGAAAATAAGGCAAATATCATATTTGCTGATGATATTATTTTGAAGTTTAATGTAACTGGATTTATGTATCATCCGGAAGGTGTGCAAACTGCGGAATTTTCACCTTCTTTGTTCTATGTTGATAGATCTGTGTTATCGAAGAGTATAATTTCTGTTTTAGAAGAGAACTATGACACGGATAGTTTGATAGAGGTTTTGAAGGCTATTTTGCCTAGTTTATCCGATCAAATTGAATTGTTTTTTGAATTTACTGATTTATCATCATTTGTTACAAATCTACTGCCATATATATCTAATCAAATTTTGATTAAATCGTCTTCTCCTAGTGATACTGTTAATAAAATAAATGAGTATTACCAGCAAAAAGGAGATAATTCGACTCTATTAACGTGTTCTTTATCATCGGAATTACAAGCGAGTAAGGCGATTAACCAAGATGTCAATCAGGCGATGCAGCTAACTTTTGTTTTCCCCGTTATTTTCTTTTTAGTTAGTTTGCTAGTGATATTAACCACACTTTCGCAGATGATTATTAAGCAGCGCTCTCAAATTGGTGTTTTAAAAGCTTTGGGTGCAAAGAGAATAAGTATTTATTTTCACTACATTCTTTATGGAGTTGTGCTTTGTTTTATCGGTTGTGTCTTAGGATTTATAACCGGTCCTTTACTTATTCCTAAAGTAATGGGAATTAAATACGATATCCTCTGGGATCTTCCTTATCAAAACGTACACTTCTTCTATTTTTTGTCTATTCTTATGTGCGTTTTAATGATCTTAATTTCAGCCTGCTGCACATTTTTAGTTTCTTATAAAGTTATAAAAGAGTCGCCGGTTGAGACTTTAAAAGGTGAAAATGCAAAAATATCTTTTAAGGTTAAAGACAGTAAAAAGTTTTCCTCAAAGTTCATTTCTTTAAAAATGGCTTTGAGAAATATTTTTATAGGTAAAGGAAAGTCTTTGATGGTTTTGTTGGGAATGATGGGTTGCACAGCATTGTTAGTTTGCGGTTTTGGAATTATGGATACGTTAAATTACGATGTAGAGCTCGATTACACAATTAATCAGACAATAGATGTGTTAGCAATCCCTTCTTCTAATCCTGCTGAATTAAAAAAGCAGTTAGAAAATCAAGAAGAAGTCTATTGGGTAGATGAAAGAAGTGAGGTGTCGGTTTTGGCTTCGACTTCTAATAGCGTAGATTCTTCTTTGTACATCATCCCTGAAGAAAGCAAAACGTTTAACGTTCCTTTTTACGTTGATGGTGGAGTAAGTGTTGATTCTCATACAGCTAGTCAGCTTAATTTATCTTTAGGTGATGAAATAAAGCTGTATTTTAACAATCAAACATTCACTAGAAAGGTAACTAATATCTTTGAATCGTCGACTATTCATGGAATATTTGATATCGCTTCTTCTTACCCCGGCGTCAATTTTGACATATCGATGTTTTATATTCTTTTAAACGATGGGTATTCTATCGATGATTTTGCTAGGAAGTTACGGGACACTTCTCAGTATTTAAGCGTTCAAACCATCGATGATTTGTTTGATTATGCTGATAACTTGCTTTCTTCGATTGGAAATATGACTGATGTCATCAAAATTTTTGCTATTTTGCTTTGCGTAGTGGTTATTTATAACTTGACTAGTTTAAATGTGTCGGAAAGAAAGAGGGATATTGCCACTATGAAAGTATTGGGCTTCAGGTTTTATGAAATCTCTAAAACTCTGACTTACGAAATAATGTTAGATACTTTAGTCGGTATTATTTTTGGCTTGTTGCTTGGTTATCCATTGATGGTTTTAGTCTTGATGGTTAATCAAACTGATTTATTGACGTTCGTTTATCACATAAAACCTTTGACTTATTTCATTGGTTTTGCAGTGGCGTTTTTCTCCTCGTTGATTGTTTCGCTGTTACTTAATTTAAAAGCGAAAAAGATCAATATGACAGAATCATTAAAATCTATTGAATAAATCAGTCATCCAAATTTTTTCTTAGGCCTTTAGGGTAGTAGTTTTTTATTTTCCCGCGGTTGAATTTTCCGAAAGAAAAGGGAATATTTAAATAAGTTAATTTGACTAATCCCGTCAGATTGTTAGGGCAAGAAATCTCTTCACCGCGGATGAATTTTACTGCTTCTTCTTTGTTTACTTCATAAGATGGAACTTCTGAGGCAAAGTAGGCGTATTCGTTGTAGAATTCGCATTTAGCGAAGTCTTGGAGTTCGTAAACGTGGCAGCCTAAATGCAAGTATGGAAGAGAAAGAAGCACACTGTTTTTAGTTGTAACTATATGTTCTTGATTTTTGATTTTTATTCTATATAAGAAACTTTCTTCGTTGTTAGCGATGATTCCGCCGTTCTTTTTTAAGCGCGATAAAAACATGCCTTCTCCTTTAAATAGAATGGGGAAAAAGTGCAAAGATGAGTTGTCAGTTGAATAAATAGAAGCGTCAGTTTGACTTTCTATTTTGGAAAATTCAGCGTTAGATATTAGGAAGTTTTCGATTTGCTCTTCGTCTTCCTCTTTTAAAAACGAGCAGGTGAGATAGTCTATTTCTCCACCGGTTTTAACTAATTTGCTGGCGATATTTAGCAGTTCTTTTTGAGTAGGTATCAATCTGTTGACTTTTTCTAATGAGAAATCTGCTGCTACAGAGGAAGATTTTCTTACCATTCCGCTTCCTGAACAGGGAGCATCGAGAATTACTCTGTCAAAAAAACCTTGGAAATTTTTGAGAAAAAAAGAGGGTTCAACGTTAGTTACTCCAACGTTTGCTAATTTCATTCTCTCGATGTTTTTCGCTAGTTCATGAGCGCGGCTTTTTGAACGATCGTTACTTACAATAAACGAATTAGGGTTGATAATCGCTTGGGCAATTGTTTTGCCACCGGGGGCAGCGCAAAGGTCTAAAATATATTCTTTTTTAGTTGATGAAAATAATTCGACAGCCTTAATGGCAGAAGGATCCATGGCGTAGATTCCTCCGATTTCATGAAGGATGCTTTTTCCAATTTTGTAAGAAGGTGAGTAACGGTAAATGTTATTTTCTTTTTCTATTCCTGGAATTGAGCTTAAGTCCTCATCTTTGACGAAGCTGTTTTTTATAAAGCCTTTGAAAACTTCTTCGGAGTTTATAGCGCGAATTAAAATGTCAACTATGTGACTTGGGTATTCTTGTTGAAGCCTGTTTAAGAGTTCTTTCACAGTATTATTTTAATATGCTTGTTTGTGTTGTTTAAAGATGTAGTTATATATTCATAGATAGTATTTATATATAAATCAAAGGGCAATGTCTTGTGGTATACTTTGAACAAGGGGGATTTAGTATGCAGACAAAAACTAAGAAGTCGAAAAAAGCCGTTGATACTAGTCTTTTAGATGAACGCTTTGGGAAAGATTTTGTTGATCTTTACATTAAGATTAATAATCGCAAGATCTCGTCCGCTTACCAGTTTAGAAAAATTCATTCGACAATTTACGATTGCGATGAATACGTCTGGCAAGGGGAATTGCCTGAAGGTGCTGTTATTAAATTTGTTCATGGAGATGGAAGAATTTTACCTAATCCGTTAGTTTACAACCAAATTTCTGGTCCTGGTGTGACTTTTAACGGGGGTCAGGCTTGCTTGGATTTGACTTATTCTAAGGCCTTGGTATGCCCTGTTGAGGGTGTTGAATTAATCTATAATTTCGTTGATGAAGAATCCAGGTTGCGTTACGTTTCTAAAACTGCGGTTAAGACGATGTTCATCCGTATTTACGATAATAATTCCGGAGTCGATAACGATCGTTGGTTAACTATTGCTCTCGAATAACTATAGGAGGTTTGTTCTATGCGAATGGTAGATATCATATTGAAAAAGCGCAATGGTAATGCTTTAAGTAAAGAAGAAATTGATTTTTTCGTCTCCAATTACACTAAGGGCAATATACCTGATTACCAAGTCTCCGCTTTGTTAATGGCTATTTATTTCCGTTCCATGAACGAAGAAGAAACCTTTTATTTAACTGAAGCCATGCTTAACTCTGGAGATATACTGGATTTATCTTCTATCGAAGGAGTAAAAGTTGACAAGCATTCTACTGGTGGTGTCGGCGATAAAGTGTCTTTAATTGTTGGTCCTATTGTCGCTTCTTGTGGGTTGAAGTTAGCAAAGATGTCCGGAAGAGGATTAGGTCACACAGGTGGAACTTTGGACAAGCTTGAATCAATTCCTGGAATGAAAGTTAAACTTTCTGAAAGAGCCTTTATCAAGCAAGTTAACCAGATTGGTATGGCTATTATTTCACAATCAGAAAATCTCGATCCTGCCGATAAAAAACTTTACGCTCTCCGCGATGTTACAGGAACCGTTGATTCTTATCCGCTCATTGCTTCTTCCATTATGTCGAAGAAGTTGGCAAGCGGAGCAGATACGATATTGCTAGATGTTAAATACGGCAATGGAGCCTTTATGAAAACAATCGATGAAGCTTGTGAACTCGCTAGAATAATGGTCAAAATCGGCGATTATTTTAATAAGGATACCAGGGCTGAAATTACTT
>JADING010000001.1 GCA_017694135.1 Candidatus Scatoplasma merdavium | reverse complement strand
ATCATAACCCCAGTTATAAGAAGACTCCGGATAGTCTTCAGGAATAGTAGAAAAATCGTAAACTGGTAACAATTGAACGTGGCTTACTCCTAAATTAGCAATATAGTCTAAACCAATCGCGTTACCTTTCGAGTCTTTCAAGCCTTCTTTAGCCAACAAATTGTAAGTTCCCTTACCTTTTAAACCGGTTAAAGAAGTCATATCGCGGACATCGAGCTCATAAATAACAGCGTTGCACGCGCTCTTTAAAGGAGGAAGCTTATCTAAATTGAGATCGATTTTTTCTAGCTTAGCTAAATTAACAACATACCCGTAACGAGAATTAGTCGTTAAGCCCTTGGCGTAAGGATCAACAGCTTGAACGTATTTGCCGTTTACTCTTCCGATATAGACGTATTTCCATTCGTCTAAATCCCCTTCGACCTTCTTTTCGTAAACTCCGCTTTCTAAGCGATGCATATTTTGATAAGTGATATCCCCATCCGGTGAAACTAATTTAACAAGCATCTCGCTAGCTAAAGGCGAAAAAACTCTAAAGACTGTTGAATCAGGAGAATATATAGCGCCTAGTTCCCCATCGTATCTGTACTTCTCTTCAAACTTTTTTAAACTCGCCAACAAAGAAATATCAAGCGGAGTCGATTCTCCTCTCCCATCAGACAGTTCGTAATGTCTACCAGGAACAATAGAATAAGTCAAAGCGAAAGTATAAATGTAAGTCGACTTTGATTCACTGCGGGATACAAAGCGGAGAAAGTTGATAAACTTCCCATCTTCATACAAACGCATATTGCGCATCGAAGGCGAATCGTAATTCTTATTACACGCCGCTTCAATAGTATTTAAATCCTTTAACGAAGCCTCGAAGTTGTAAATAGTACTGGCCATATTACTTCCTTTCTAAATCTCAACAAAGCTGACAGCGTATCCATCATGGGCGATAGACACTTCCCCAATCTCTTCTTCTTGATAGTAAATATGGGGGCGTCCACTTTCGTCATTTAATATTTCAATGTCTTTGTAAGAAGCAGATTTGTTCCCGCTAGCCTTAATGTAAGCCTCTTTGCTAGCAAATCTCCCTCCTACGTATTCAATTTTTTCTTTTTCGCTAGTTCTAAGCGCAAGTTCTTCTAGCTCTCTAAGAGAAAGAATCCTTGACGCGACACTCAAATAGGATAACTTTAATCTCTCCAAAGATACAATATCCACCCCAATCATTTTTTGTCTCCTTTGAGATTTAAAGAACCTAAGTATGTTAAATTAAGCGTTTCTTTTTTTATATTATCCAAAGTCAGTGAACCAAGCAAATTAATATATCTGGACTTATCTAAAGAAAGATTTAATCCATTTAACAAAAGATAGAACTTCGCTTCCTCTTCAATTGAATCAAACTTAAAAAGCCTGTCTTTCAATTTCGCTAAACCCAGAGAGAACTTATCTTCAATTTCCGAATTCAATTTTGAAAACACTTCCTCTTCTGAAACAGCGGTAGCAAAAGAAACAAAAGAATCTATATAAGAAAGAATCAAATCTTCCTCTTTAAGATCAAAGATAACTTTGACAGTTTCAAACAGAGCTAACTTATTTAAAAAAGACAGCTCGGAATTGATCTTCGAATATTGAAAATTGTAAACGTTGCAATCGTCAAACTTCCAATTGAGCGAGAGCTTTCTGACACGCGGATTAACCTTAAGTTCATTGGTGTGAAAAAAGATCTTTGAGGCAGGCTTATATACCTTTTTAAAAGTCAAAAGATTGCTGGCCTCTGGATAACCGACAAAGATATCTAAATAATCTAAACGTTTCTTTTTTAAAAACTTTTGAACAATTAAAAAATCGATGTCTTTTACGTCTTTAAGCTTAGATCTATCTCCGTAAAAAGGACGCCCAAGTTCAGAATCATAGGCGAAATTTAACCTTATGAGCCTTTCTAAATTAAACCGGCGCGAATTTTCTAATTGAGAAGTAATCTTCTCTGTATCTTTTAAGTAGTTCTCTAAAGAAGAGCGGTTGTTAACCAATCCTTTCTTTTGAATTTTTTTAACGAATTTGACGCTGCGTTTCTGCTGATTCACTTCCTTTTCATTTTCGTAAGAATAAGTGAAAACGGTCATAAAACAAAGATGGGAAAAGTAACGCACAACTTTAAACTCAATCTTATTCCAGCTCTTTTTTAAAAAGAATTTCTCTTTCTTTTCTAAGTTAGGAAAGACCAAGGAGGAGTTAGTTAAACAATATGCGTATGCCTGCAAAGATTCAAAAGAAACATCTATTCCATCGAGAAGGCACAGAGAACAAAACAGGTTACGATAGGAAGAAGAAGGGACAATCAAAAAGTTTTCATCCCTGTTTTGGTTGCTGTTTCCACCTCTTTTTCTTCTCATAAACTATTAATCTAAATAAGCGTGAGCAAAAGTCTTAACTTCATCTAAAAACTTATCAAACTTGCCGTAACGGACCTTGTAAGCGTTTTGCACCAACGCGGTGTGAGCATAAGAGTTAGCGTAAGCGTTAAGCAACAAACTGTAATACGTTTTAGGATCCTGTTTGTAAATATTAGCGTATTTAACTAACAAGCTCTTTTTAGCCTTTGAAAAGTCTCTTCTAGTAATAAGCTTATCTAAAGATAAATACTCTTCAATTTCTGAAATGAGTTTTTCTTTATCTCCAGTTTGGAAGCTGACCGCTAAATAAGCTTCTTCTGCTCCCTCGTACAAAGCGATTTTATCAATAGTTACATAGCTAGTAACCTTGCTAGCGAAGATTGAATTTGATTTAGTGAACAAAATATCACTGAGCAAAAGGTAATACAAGAAAACATCGTTAGAAAACTTTTTAAACATACCTTCGCGGCGCGGGAATTTAATACCTAGGGTAAGATGGTTTTCTTCTTTGCCCTTTTCTTTATAAGAAGCGATAGCTTTTCTATCTTCGCGGTAAGGTTTAACATCGATGTTTCTTGCTTCATTGACCTTTTTGAACTTCAAGGCGTTTGCTATATTGTAAGTCTTTTCAACATCGACTCCCCCGACGACAAAAACAGTCAAATACTCCGGACGGATAAACGCTTCATAAAACTTCTTTAAAGTTATCAAATGGACGGCTTTCAAACTTTCTTTTGTTCCTCTGATTGAATGTTTCATCGGAGCGGCAACATACAAAGAAGAACGGATGTTAACAGTATCATCCGAGCACATCGGAGAAAGGGTTCTAACGTATTTCTCTTTCACCGCTTCTACTTCATCGTTCTTCATTTTGAACTCTGAAAGCAAAGAGAGCAAAGCAGAATAATAAACGAAGAAATCTTCTTTTTGGCATTCAACTTCAAAGGAAGTGTAAGACTCATAAATGACAATATCAAATTTGCACTTGTTGTCGAAAAGAGGCTCAGCCTCAGCAGGATGGTTCTTCTTTAAGCATTCTGCAAAGATTTCAATAGTACCAACAGGTATCTTGCTTCCATCAATAGTGTATTCTCTAGCGTAACCTCCAACAGAGAGATTTAATCCAAAATAGACCTTATCAATGGAATTAATCATCGGAGCGATGACCATGTTCATTCCGTTCTCTAACGAACCTTGATAGAGCAATTTATCGACGCGATCGTATCTAATTTTACTTAACATATCTAATTTCCTTTCTAATCGATATCGATATCATCATCGCTAGTAGCGACGACTTCTTTTCTATTGTTAGCACCGACTGTTCGAATGACACCATCTTCTTCCAATGCGTCAAGTAAAGAAGCAGCGCGGGAATAACCAATACTGAACTTCCTCTGTAAGAATGAGGTTGAAGCCACGTGGTTTTCAATAACGAAACGCTTTATATCAGGATATAGTTCATCGTCGAATCCCGAGGAACGATGAGCTGAATCATCTCCACCTTCTCCCCCTTCTTCATTTGAAGTTTCAAAGTTCAAAAATTCCGGATTAAACTGCGGAGCACACTGTTGTTTTAAATACGAAACAACCCTCGACATATCTTCATCGGTAACAAAAGCCGATTGCAAGCGGACGATCGATTTTAAAGCTGGAATTCTCGCGAGTAAGTCACCGTGACCCAATAAAGTTTCCGCACCTATTTCATCGAGGATAGTGCGAGAATCGACACCGGAAGGAAGATACAAGGACACGCGGGCTGGAATATTAGACTTAATAGTACCAGTTATTACTTTAACTGTAGGTCTCTGCGTAGCGATAATTAAATATATACCCGCAGCGCGCGCCTTTTGAGCTAAACGCTGGGTGTAAGATTCAACATTTTTAGGATCCTGCCCCATCAAATCGGCAAACTCATCAATAACGCAGACAATGAAAGGTAAATTTTCTAATTCAGGTCTTTCTTTGCAAAGCTTGTGATAAGACTGAAGCTTAGTTAAAGAGTAACGAGAAAGAATCGTGTATCGCCTTTCCATTTCCGCACAAAGTTTCTTTAAGATAGCAACAGAGTCAACTACACTATCGGAAATCGGACAATAAAGATGCGGGATGTTTAAATAGTGAACGAACTCAACCTTCTTTGGATCAATTAAGATGAGCTTAAGTTCATCAGGATAATTGCGCATGATCAAACTCATTAAAATAGAGTGAACAAACACCGACTTACCAGAACCAGTCGTACCAGCAATAAGCAAGTGCGGCATATCGTTTAACGAAGCGGTAATAATCTTGTTAGAAATGTTTTTACCAAGCGGGAAAGTGAGCTTGTCATCAGACTTCATAACCTCAGCAAAAGCTTCTTTGAAAGAAACGGTCATAGGCGAAGGGTTACCAACTTCAATGCCAGCGTATTTTTGACCTTGGACAACACCTTCAATACGCACAGACATGTCCCCGCACAAATCTACCTGACATTCACTGAGGACATCTTGATTAGTGATTTCAGAAATCTTTACCCCAGGTTCACGATCAATGTTAAAACGCGTAACCGAAGGACCGATAGTGTAATCGTAAACGTGAGCTCCAATGCCCAGTTTATAAAACACCCCATTAATGACATCGACTTTATCTTGAGCAGCCTGCTGATTAATAGCGAGTTTCCCATAATCGTTAACATCATCTAAGAGACTGATTGACGGGAAAGGATACTTTTTAAAGACAAAAGGCTTCGTAACCGCATTTACTGGGCTTGGTTTTTCTTTCTTAGTAGGTCTAATAGCTTCATCGGAAGCTTGAAGTGTCGAAGAAGACAAGGGCGAAGGTTGCTTAGAAGCAAAGGACATGTCTTTAACTTCAGGCTTAATTTCTTCTTGCTTTTCCTCTTGTATAATCTCTTCTTCTTTTTCTTCTGTTTCAATCGTTTCTTTTTCTTTCTCTTTTTCTTCAGTTTCTTCTTTTCTAGAGTCCTCTTCACGAATCAAAGGAGTCGAAGAAGCGAAAGGAGAGATCGCTCTATCAAGGTTAATAGCATCTTCTTTCTTCATCTCTGCTTTTTCTTCGTTAACCTTTAAAGACTCTTCTTTCTCTTTATCGTTTTCAATTCTGTTTTTAGAAAGCTGATATTCTTTAAAAAACGGTGAAACTGGAGCGGAAGTAGACATCTTAAACTCCTCCTGCTCTTCCGAGTGGAAAAGACCAGTTCTTGTCTTACTAGGTTCAACTTGTTCAATTTTAACCCCGCTTGTAAGATTCGATGAATCAGAGAATAAAACACCGGTTTTTAAGATTGGTGAAGGGGTAGTATCAACGGAAGTTTCAACCTTGCTCTGGATAGTTTCTTCGTGAATGACTTCCTCTTTCGAAGTCCTCTTAGCCTTTCTCTTGCTAGATAAGTCACGAAGAAAAACACAAAGAGCAATTATCGGACGACGAATAATTAAAACCGATCCAATAAGCAAGAACAAAATGCAGAAAATCAACGTGCCTATTTCACCTAAACCGGTAACGAAAATCGATCCAAACATATAGCCTAAGAAACCGCCGCTAAGTTCCCCGATATCTAGAACAGAGTTGAGTTTCAAATTAGATGAAATGGAAGAAACAGCGTCGTTAAACATGTGCGGGAAATCCGCAATAGTCAAACCAGGAATTTTGTAAGAAGAAACGATACAAGCGTATAAGATCAAAAATATAAAGCCCAAATATGCAAAATTAAGTTTGAGTTTAGGAAGCTTTCTTGCAACTATTAAATACAAACCAAGAAGAGCTAATAAAACAAGAATCAGATACGTGTAAACGCCAAAGCAATAAGCGAAGACATAAAGCAAAAAAGAGGATAAACCATCCAAGTTAAAAAACGGAATGACACTTAGTAAAACTAACAACAGACCGTAAAGAAAAATAGCGACCTTTTTAGAAAAGAAGCCTTTTCTTTCTTCGATAGTATTTTCCAACGCATTGTTATCATCCATGTTAAACAAATTTACCTCGTAAAAAGTTTAACACATATTAGATAAATAATGTAGTTTTACTAAGTAAAACCGAGATAGAATCACTTTGTTCTAAAAAAGGCGCGGTTGTTGAAAAGCGGAGACTTTAAAGATAAAGAATCATTTTCAACGTTGTTCAAAAGCTGTTCGAGAATATTTAAACGCGAATCCATTTCATCAATAGAGTGGACCAAAAGAGCCTCGGTTGTTTTAGGAAGAACAGGAGATCCATATTCGTATTCTCCATGATGGGATAAAACAATGTGAACTAAATACGCCAGCTTTCTTTCATCAATGTGAATTTCATCACCGACTTTTGAAACGATATGTGCCCCGATACTTATATGGCCTTCTAAATTTCCTATATCCGAATAATTAGTAGCTACTACCCCGTTCATTTCCACAGTTTTACCAACGTCGTGAATAAGGCATCCAGCAATGAGATAATCGCGGTTGACCTGAGGGTAAAGCTCAGCTACTTTGTCAGCTAATTTAGCCATACACAAAGAGTGATAAGCTATTCCACCTTTGTAAGAATGGTGAATAGAAACAGCAGCTGGATAAGTGAAATACTTACCTTCAGTAGCTTCGATAACCTTTTTAACTAAAGTAGCAATCTCTTCATCTTCAATAGTTTCAATGATGCTTTCCACTTCCTTTTTCAACTCATCTTCTTTCATCGGACAAGTGTAATAAAAATCCGACAAATCGTATTCGCTTTTATCGATGTGTTCAACCTTTTCAATCTTAAGCTGAGGCGAATTGCGATATTCAAAAATGTTGCCGATGATTTTAACAATAGTGTTCGGTTGTAGAATCTGAAGATCTTCTTCGCTTACCGTCCATTTTTTCGCCACTATCTGCATGGATATGTCAGAAAGGCGAACAGTGAGATAGTTGCTGCCATTTGACGCGACTCCCTTATCGACAGAACGGACTAACAAAGGTGAAGAAAAATAGCCACCACCTTCATTCACATATTCTTTTAACAATTTAGACATCTTCGTTTTGCTCCTTTAAAAAATTAAGGATTTCCTCACTAGATATTTTACGCTGATAAGCGCGCAAATAAAACTTGCGCTTTCTTTTTAGAGGATCTTTTTCACTTGTAAGTAAGCTGCGATAAGTCCTTAAAAGATACTCATCCTTCTTTTTTTGTATCACCTCTTCGTCTTTGGAAGAAACCACCAGAGAATTTAGCGCGTTTGAGATTTCTAAAGGTGAATAACCAAGACTCATTAACTTAACGCGGATTTTATCCTTGCTTTTATTCAAAGATTCAGACGAATACTTCTCTAAATACTTCTGCGCCAATTCACTCAATGGAATTTTCTCTTCTTCTAACTTAGAAGAAAACTCCTCAATGATGATTTCATCCACTCCCTCTTTTAAAAGATCGGATTTAATAGATGAAGAAGAATAACCCCTCTCTTTTTGATAATCGATAAAAGAAGAAACGTAAAGCGCGATATCGTATATCTCTTTTTCAACAAGGAGATTGTAAATCCTTAAATAATTCGAGCACTTGCCTTTCAGTTTCTCTTTAAGTTTCACAGGAGAATAAAGCCTTGTCTTAAGCAACTTCGAAGCGTAATCTAAACCCTCCTTATCTTTCGACAATTCTTTCAATTCTTCTATTTCCCCATTAGTCAATTCCTTGGTTTTATAAAAATGAAAAGAAGGAAGCAGATAAGTAGACAAAAGAAACCTCTCTTTGGAAGAAAGAACAATTTCTATTCCTCTGCTTGAAGCAAAAACGTCAGAGATAAACTTACCAGAACTTTCTGATGGCTTTGTTATAGACATTTATCAATCTCTTATAAAAAGTTTCTAATGAAAAGTTATTAACATTAGTCGCATAAGCATCGTTGACGACTTTTTCAATTTTCTTTTTATCTAGAGAGAGAATCTTTTCGAGCTTTGTTTCAAAAGAGTGATAATCTTCAAAAAAGAAACCCGTCTCATTATCGACAATAACACCGTCGAGATTCTTATCGTATCTAGCTAAAACTGGAATTTTTGCCGCCATAGCTTCTGTATAAGTCAAGCCTTGAGTCTCAGAAACCGAGGCGGAAACAAACAAATCTGAAGCGAAATAATAATAACGGACTTCAGGATAAGGAACTTTTCCAACAAATATAACTTCTTTATCAAGGTGAAGCTCGCGAGCTAAATTCTCTAGATCAGGCTTATCAGGTCCATCGCCAACTATCATCAATCTAATATCATCTCTCTGTTTCTTTTTTAGAAATTTTTCCAAAGAAGTCAAGATTACATCGTTAGATTTCTCTTTTGCCAACCTACCGAGAATCAAAATGACAAACTTCCCGTTCAAATCGTACTTATCTCTAATTTCTTTAACTTTATCTAAGTAGCCTTCTTTTCTTTCAAACATCGAAAAATCTAGGCCTATAGGTACGACATTGATATATTTTTTAACCCCGTAAGCTCTTAATCTGTTCTTTGTTTTTAAAGAAGTGGTGGTAAATTCTGTCGTGCTATCAGAAAGAACAACTGAAAGAGAAGCCACAGCTTTCTTGGCCGCAAAATCAAAGAAACGAATGCCCTTAGTCACATAGTAAGTGTAATCTTCATACATAGTGTGATAAGTGTAGACAAGAGGAATCTTGAGCTTTTTAGCCATGATGCGGCCAAATATTCCAATTCCTACTTCAGTGTGAATGTGAATGATATCCGGATTAAATTTCTTAACAATCTCAAAAACCTTTTTAGAAAAGAAAGTAGTGAACTGATAGTTGTAGAGCTTCTTAGCGTGAAAACCAGGTATGCGGACAACATTCCCCTCTTGACTGATATGGTGTTCACCATCTTTAGCGATTGTGACAACTAAAACGTCCTGAGAATGCGCAACCAAGATCTTCTCAATGGTCTTGCAAGCCGTTGCTACGCCGTTAATCTGAGGAGGATAAGTGTCAGAAAAAATCGCCACTCTCATTTTGTCTGCTCCTTTTTAGCCTTCTTCATAGCTTTTTTCTCTTTGCGGCGAGCCTGTCTTTCTTTCTTTTTCTTTTCTTCCGCTATCAAAGCTTCTAAATCCTCTTGTATAGCCTTATCAACTTCGCTGTTTTTCTTTTTCTCTTCTTCTTTTTCAGCCTCAATTGAAGAAATCTCCGAATATAAATTCTGCAATCCCTCTTTTGAGTACTCAATCATTGTTCCATCTACCGACTCTTCATCGGCATAAATATCTTCTTGATTCATAATCAAAGTGTTTTTGATATCATCGAAAGACTTGGCGATATCATCAGAAGTAATGTAAGGCATAGCTTGGTACTTAGCGTAACTAGAATCGACCTTTCTGCTATTCATCAACTTATTATTAATCTTTAAAGATATTGTTTCGCGAAGTGACTTACCTTTAACATTGTTCTCTTGAGTCTTCAACAAGGAATTGTGTTCTACTTCTTCAAGCACCGGCTCAACTTCCCCTTTAGTTGCATCGGCGTAAGCGATAATTCTTAAGTCCACGAAAGTCTTGTGCAAATTGTAATTGGATACGCTCTCTTTAGGAGAACCGCGATAAAACAGGAAGACAATTAGGCCTAAGAACAAAGAGAAATAGAAAGATATCGAGCGGAAAAGGATATTTGCCGCAGGCGTCATATCTCCAAACAAAGATAAAAACAGCAACTGGAACCCACCTTCTGAAGCACCTGAACCACCCGGAGTAGGAATAAAGCAAGTGATCATTGATAAATACGAAGTCGACCACAAGCACTCAAAATATTTATCGCCTATATCTACTCCCAAAGCCAAACCGGCTAAATAAGGCAAAGAGTTATAGAAAGTTGAACGAGCAATCTCCAAAACCAAGACAATTATAAGAATCCAAGCGTTTTTAAATAATCTCTGCAACTCAATTCTAAAAGTAGCGACGGAAGCAGCGAGCTCAGTTCTCTTTCTTTTTGGGTTTTTAATTAAGTGAAGCTTCGCTCCTAAATTGACACCGGTAGTTAAAATAAAATGGTGCAATGGGCGACAAAAAGCCAAGAGCAACATTGAGCCCAAAGTAATAATATTCATAGCGTAACCGATAAAAGACAACCAAATAGGAGAAATCTCAAGGCCGAATATTTGCATTGCCTCCATTTTCACAATGGTAGATTGATAGCCGAAGATAATAGCCGCTGTTCCATACAAGACAATTACTGTCTGCGAAACGATAAAAAGCATAACCAAGATTGAAGCGGCATTGGCGGGCCTAACTCCCTGTTTAGAAAAAGTGTAAGCCTGAACGAACTGACCGCCAGATGAAAAAGGAGTAATAGCCGAGAAAAAAGATCCGATTAAACCATTCAAACAACCTTGGTAAGCTTTATAAGACTTCTTGTAAAGTCGAGCGAAAATCATTAGAACCACACCTTCGATAAAAAGGTTAGCTATGATAAATACAATCATTAAAATAATGAACCAAACATTAGCTTCCTTAATCGCTTGAATAGTTAAATTCAAAGTCTCTTGATCTTTTAAAACATACCAAAGAGCCAAGGCTGTAACAGCCAACATAAACGCAATGGTCAAGACGTATTTTAAGATTCTCTTGGATTTTGGAGTCATCTTTGAAGAAGTTTCTTCAGAAGAAGATTCTTCTTTAAACTTCTTATCCTCTTTTATAGTTTTGTCAGTATCCATATAAATTCAAATAAAGTTTACTATATTAAGCAAAAGAAATAAAACTCTGCATTTGCTATATTATTCTATAATGAAATCCACTCTTAGAGACAGAAACTTTCTCATTTATCAAATTACTATAGCAGGAATTAGTTTAGCTCTCGAGGCGCTTTTTTTACTTCTAAACTACTTTATTCCTGTTTTTGAGTTAGCAATTCTTCTTTTCGTTCCCTTTTTAGCTTGCTTAGTTAGTATCAAATGCAAGACTAGCGGTAGACTGC
>JADING010000086.1 GCA_017694135.1 Candidatus Scatoplasma merdavium | reverse complement strand
TATAAGAATATATTTCTTTATAGAGTTATTTATTTAATAAAATAAGCATACTCTCTAATTTATGTTATACTTGCTTAGTATTGGAGTTTCATATGGAAAATAAAGATAATAAAAACATCAATAACGAAACTGAGACTAACACTTCTAAGGTCGAGAAAATGCTCGATGCTCAATCGGCTCAGATTCGTGCTAATTCGTCTTCAAAGAAAAGAAAATTCTTTGATGTAGATTTATCCTTAGTCGCTTTGCTCATTTTGGCTTTAGGAGCGTTTGGTTTAGCTTACGCCATGCAGCAATCCAGCGTTGGCTTGCAAGCTATGGAAATCATCGGACTTGTCATTCTTGATATCGTTCTTGGTATTATCGTCTACAATGCTGGAAAGATCTTGTTCGGTTACCTCACTGGTTACCGTCTTTCCTTTATTTCTTTCTTAGGTATATGCATCTATTTCAAAGAGAAGGTCAAAGTTACTTACGACATCTCTTACTTCTTTGAACTGCGTTTGTCTATGGTTCCACGCCGCAATCAAGACAATCCCAACCCTCTTTTAATGTTCTTAGGAGGAATCATTTTCTTCGCTATATGTGCCGCAGTGGTTATCGGCATTTCATTCATGTCAATTGGAAAATCAATGCAGTCAATTCTCTTCTATTCCATCGGTTTTGCCTCGTTGATTCCCATTTACGAATTGCTACCGCTTAAATACGGAAACCGCAACGACATGTTCTTACTCATCTTCACTTCTCACGACAACGATAAATTGGCGTATAACAATTATTTAGTTAACCGCCACTTAGATCGCATCGGTGAAAACTACCAACCCATTCAATTGGACAGTTACGATAATTCCAGAGTTGCAAGTTGGACTATCCTTCCTAACGTTCAAAACAAAATATTAGAGAAAGATTACCCTGCCGCCTTGAAGTTAATCGAATTAGCAGAAGCTCACGATTACGTCCTCCCTGATTATCAAACAGTAGAAACAGGATACGCGAAAGCCTTCTGCTACATCGCTCAAAAGCGCACTAACGAATGTGATGACTTAGCGCAAATTCTCAATAAGAAAGCGAAGAATGCTGAAGACTTCCACCCTTCCTTAGCGACATTAAGAACCATGATCTTAATGACCGCCACTGTTGAAAACAGCTTAGAAGCAACAAAAGACGCTATTCAAGGCTTCGTTAAAAAGTGCGATCAGCTAGATTATTCACCAATGTGTAAAGTTAACCTCGATATAGTTAACTCCTTCATTCCGAGCATCAACTCCAAGCACCCGGACTGGAAACTTCAACCTGTCAGTTTCTCTGAAGCCAAGGCTAAAAGAGAAGAAAAATCTTCTGATGACGAATATTAATATCAAATAACTGGAGCTAGAAGAACAATCTAGCTCTTTTTTTATAACCTGTCTATCTTTATTTCTTCATTGTAATTCTTCTTCCCTAAAGCAAATAAAAGTGAAACAACAAGCAAAACACCTAATAAGCCAATGAGCCAATAAATCGGGAAGGCTAATGATCCTATGCCAAACGAAGATGAAGAATATATGTAACTAAGCTCTGTTAAAACCAAATTTGAAGTAATAGCAAACAAGGAAAAACCTACAATTAATCCAGCGGCAATCGGTATAAGTAAAGCGAGAAAATATATTAGTCCTGTGTTGAAAAACTTATAAGAGATTGTCCTAATATAGTTTTTCGATTCTTTAAACGACTTATCAGTAGAATTGACAATAAACACTATAAAGACAGCAATGCAGGCAAAAAAGCCCAGTGTTAAATACATTAAAATATCAATATTAACGATTAAATTGTCAATGCTAGAAGGAAGTGACGAAGTGGTTTTGCTATCAAATGGAGTCAAATACTTAGCGAGCTTTGAAGTAAAATCAACATTAGAAACCAAAGCGGGGTTATTTGAAACTTTTTGATAAAAGTTAAAAGAATCGCCTTTTAAAGTAGCGGCTATCTCTTCTGACACCACAAACTCAGCCGAAAAAATATGTGTATCTTTTTCAAGCTTAACTAACTCAAAACTATCAAAATAATTTTCAAAAATTGTCCCTTTTGTAGAAAATGTCTCACCAAATAAGCTTTCAATCTTCTCAATATCTTTAATGGATAAAGATTGTTCAAGCCTCACTTTGTCATAATAAAGTCCAACTTGATAACCGCTTAAGTTTTTATCTCCAGTCAAAAGCGAGTAATTTGTATAAACACTTTCAAAAATAGCATCGAGACTTTCTTTAGAAAAAGTAGAAGGAGTAAGAATTTGGGAAGCTTTCAGTCCGTAAGAAGAAGGCATATACTCTTTAAAAATATCCATTGAAGCATATGCATACGAAGCTAAATCTAAACTTGAATCGTAAGTTAGTTTTATATCTGTGATCCCCTCTTCTTTTAAAGCACTTTCAATATTTAAATAAGCAAATTCTCCAGCTACGATTTCCTTTTCAGACAAATTCACAGTTTTCTCATTTGTAATAAATCTGTTATCTTCACTAACTAAATAAGTATAGTTAAAAGAGCCAAACGGAGTATTAAACTGCTGGTAAATCTTGCTCCCTTTGGGATTAGAACAATAAGCGTAAGTAGACTGAGAAAGCTCTAAATTGCGCAGATAGACATCATTGGAAGAAAATACAGAAGTTTGCAAAGAAGCGACGTAGAAGAAAACGATAGAAAAGATAAAAACTAAGCTAGCTTTAACTGGTGAAGTCTTTAAAATATGCTTTAAGCATAACCATATTGTCTTTAGGCTTAGAAAAGTATTTGGTTTTTTAACTTCTATTTCTTCTTTTTCTATTACACCAGAATGAACCAATTTCAAATTGTGATCTTTCAATTCAATTACACAAGCCCAATCCAAAGCTTCTATATCATGAGAAACGCATATTACT
>JADING010000085.1 GCA_017694135.1 Candidatus Scatoplasma merdavium | reverse complement strand
ATGTTGAAAAACTAATAGCTATGGTTGAAAAAATGGTTACCCAAGCCTTAAAAGCTTATGTTGAAACCGATGCTCAAACAGCGAAAGAACTGATAAACAACGATGATGCTGTCGATTCTTTATTCTGGAACATCACGCAAAAACTCATTAACTTAGATGAAAAACACACTCTGAAATCTTCCCAAGTAATCTACCAAGTATTCATTGTCAAATATTTAGAAAGAATAGCAGATCAAGCTACTAATATCGGTGAATGGGTTGAATATATCGTCAACGGCTTTCACAAAGACAAAGTAATAATTTAGAATAAATAGACGAAGCAAAAGAAAGAAGAAACCTATGGCATACACAATCTATTCGGTTGAAGACGATGAAAATATCGCCCATCTAATTTCTGTAACTTTAAAAAAACAAGGATACAACGTCTTCACTTTTCAAGACGCCGCATCTTTTGAAGACCAATTTTCTAAAAACAAACCAGATCTCGTATTGCTTGACTTAATGCTTCCAGATAAATCCGGTGAAGAAATAATCAAAGAAATTCGCCAGGACGAAACAAATTCAGATATCGACATAATTGTGGTTTCGGCAAAATCAGCCACATTAGATAAAGTCGAATCCCTCGACTTAGGAGCGGACGACTACATTCCTAAACCTTTCGATATTCTCGAACTCTCATCCCGCGTCAACGCCCACCTAAGAAAAAAGAAAAAACCCACCGTTATTTCCATCGGAAACGTCACTTTAAATCTCGACAAACACAACGTTCAAGTAAACGGTCAAGAAATACGCCTTACAAACGCTGAATTCAACATTTTAACCACATTGATGCAGCAAGCGGACAACGCCGTTTCACGCGATACAATCCTCTCTGAACTTTGGGGCAAAGATCAGGCTTACGAATCAAGAACTATCGACGTTCACATAAAATCCTTGCGTCAAAAGCTAAAATCCGAAGGAAATCACATCGCTACCGTTTACGGTTACGGATACAGGTATTTAAAATGAACAAAAGGCGATTCATTATCGAAACAATATCTTTTTGTGCGATATGGATCGTTTTTTTTATCGCGTCTTTTTTAACCTTGTATTTCAATGCTAAAAACGAAGCAAACGAAGTGCTTCTGTCTAATCTCAATTCCGCTGAAAGTCTCTTTGACGGAAACGACATGGACTTCACTAATTTAGACAAGGCCTATAAAAATTCAAACATCCGCATTTCTATCACTCAAAAAGAAAGCGATGGATCATATGAAATAATTTACGATTCTAAAGGCTTAACTAAAGAATCTTTATATGGCGAAGAATTTGACTCAGACAAACTGGGGCAAATGATTATTAGAACTTCCGCATACAATGAAAAATATCTCTATATCGCGATGAAAGACCGCGAAAATCCACATTATTATGTCAGAGCAGCTATTCAGCAATCTTACGCTATGTCAGCTAGCTTTAATTTTTTAATATACGGTTCTGTCGCTTTTATCATTCTCGATTCGATTTATGTAATCTACCGTTACCGCGAATATAAAAACACTATTCGTCCCTTATCCAAACAAATAAAGAACCTCGCTTCCCTTGCTAACTACGACGTCAGCTTTAAAGATGATTTACTAGCTCTAACCAAAGTCAGTGATGCCATATCCACCGCTTTAAACAACCAGCTTCAAGCATACAAAAGCGAAAAGGAAAAATCAGATGAAATATTAAAATCCATATCGCAAGGTTACATCGTCTTAAACCAGGAAAGAGAAATTGTTCTTTTCAATCCGGAAGCAGAAAAGATATTCGAAAAAGAAGAAAAAGAAGTAATAAACTCTAACATATATTCATTGCTAGGAGGAAACAAATTTAATGGTGAAATCAATTCCTTTTTAGCTTCAACAAAAACTTCCACCTCCTTTTATTTCAATTTAAACAACAGAATCTACAACGCCGATGTTTATAAAACCAACAAGAAAACCACAATAATTGTCTTAAATGACGTGACAGAAAAAAGAAACGCTGAAAAAATGAAAGCTGACTTTTTCTCTAACGCATCTCACGAGCTAAAATCACCTTTAACCGCCATATTGGGTTATCAGCAGCTCATTGAACAGGAAGTAGTTACTTCCCGCGAAGATATACTAGACCTAGTATCCCGCTCAGAAAAAGAAGCCCAAAGAATGGCCTCATTAATTAATGACATGCTCACAATCACCCGCTTAGAAGATCAGATGCAAAAGCAAATTGAAAAGTTCAACATCATTGAAATACTCTCTAACTCAATTGAAACTTGCAAGATAAACGCAAGGCAAAAAAATATAACTGTTACAGCTAAAATCAACGGAAATTTAATTGTAAATGCCCAAAAAATCGATATTCAGATGCTTTTTAATAACATCTTAGAAAACGCTGTTAAATACAACAAAGAAGGCGGAACTATAGAAATAAGATTCAACAAGAATAAAAACACTGTAACGATTAAAGACAGCGGTATTGGAATTGAAAAACAAAATATTCCTCATATCTTTGAGCGCTTCTACCGAGTTGATAATTCTAGAGTAAAAACTAACGTTCAAGGTACAGGTTTAGGACTTTCGATAGTTAAGCACATATGCCAAAATTACAACATTGACATCTCGGTTGACTCAGTATTTGGATCATACACCGAATTTAAATTGGATTTTACTAACTTAAAAGACAGATAAAAGTTATACTAAAAGTAATATGATTAGTGTCAAATCCCTCAGCAAAACTTACGTTGATAAATCCATTAAAACTGAGGCTTTAAAAAATGTTAGTTTAGAGTTTCCTTTTCAGCAATTTGTCGCTATCTTAGGGCCTTCTGGATGTGGAAAAACAACTTTGTTAAATCTAATTGGTGGATTAGACACTCCAACTTCTGGAGAAGTTTTTTACTTAGGCAAGCCTCTTTCATCTTTTAGTGAAAAAGAAAAGGATTCTTATAGAAATTCCATCGTCTCTTTCATTTTCCAAGAGTATTTTTTGCTTCAAAATTTCAACGTTATCGACAACGTAAAACTCGGGTTAAATCTCAGGAAAGAAAAAGATGCTGAGAAAAAAGCTCACGAAGCTTTAAAGCGCCTCGGTATCGATGAACTTTCAAAAAAGAAAATCAACGAGCTCTCCGGAGGCCAAAAACAGCGCGTTGCAATAGCTAGAGCGATATGTTTAGACTCTAAGCTAATTCTCGCTGACGAACCAACCGGAGCTTTAGATAGCTCTAATTCTGAGCAGATTCTTCAAATATTAAAAGACTTGTCCAAAGATCATCTAGTTATACTCATCACTCACAACGAAACTCTAGCTAAACGCTACGCCGACAGAATAATTGAAATGAAAGATGGAGCAATAACTAAAGATTCTTCTCCATTCAAAGGCGAAGCAAAAGAAGAAGTTACTCTCCATCAGTCTCGTTTACCTTTCTTAACTTCATTAAAGCTATCATTAAAGTCGTTGGCATCTAGCAAAGGGAAAGCAATCATAAACTGCATTGCCAACTCCTTAGGCATGTTAGCTATCGCCTTCTTTTTAGCAATAAACAGCGGCTTTAACATTTACTCTTCCACTATTTCCAAAATCACCGCCGCTTCCCTTCCAATTGTTCTTACTAGTTACAATGTAGAAAGCCAAGTAGAAAGTGAAGATTTTTTTGATGTCAATGCTAATATAGAATACCCGTCTTCATCAGAAATCTATCCCGAAGTAAGCGGGAGCAGCACATCGGTTAACACTTACGTATACAATAACTTTTCAGATAAATTCATGTTGTATTTAGATCAGTTGACCAAAGACACTTCTTCTGAATACGTTATTAATTATGGAAACAGCTTTAATTTTAATTTAACAACAGAAATTCCCGCTTCTTTAGATAACTCATCAAAAGCGAATATATCTAGCCTAAACACTTCTATTAACACCTCTAATTCCGTCGCTTCTAAGGCACAGCTCCCTTACAACATTTTCCACGTCCTATACGGGAATATGGATGATTACACCTTGTTAAGCGGAAAAATGCCAAGTGAAGAAAACGAGCTGGTTTTAGTAGTAAACAAATACAATGCCATTAGTTTTAAAACTTTAAAAAACCTTGGTTTTTACAATCAAAATGACACAGAAAGCGATGTCAAAGACCTCGAATTAGAAAGCAATGTTAAACCTATAAGTTTCACTGACGTATTAAACAAAGAATATAAAATA
>JADING010000084.1 GCA_017694135.1 Candidatus Scatoplasma merdavium | reverse complement strand
CGATTTGACAAAGCTCCTCTTAGACAAATAGTTAGCAACCGCCTCTTTTAAAGCACCCGTGCCAAAGCCATGGATGATTCTGACCTGTTTGTAATTAGCAAGCAAAACATCATCTAAATACTTATCCAGTTTTTCAATAGCCTCTTGTCTAGTTAATCCGATGAGATTAACCTCGAGTTTGACACCAGACTTCCTTATTAAAATTCGGTCAAAACTATCGACTTTTACTGCGGTTGTATCAGCTTCGTGAGAAATCAATTCCAAATCTGTCAAAGGTACTTTTGAATACATTCCACCTAAATCAATCTCACAGGTTCCCTTTAATTCATTAATAGACTTAACGAGTCCTGTAACAGAGAGACTCAGAATTCTAACTCTGTCATTAACGCGAATTTTATCAATCTTGTTCTTGGTAGTTGTCAGTTTTTTGGCCTTTGGAGAATTTGGCTTTTTTTGCGCGGCTTTTTCGCGAAGTTCACCTTTTATTTTTGCCATGGATTTTAAATCGATCTTATTGTTTTTAAACAATAAATCAATTTGATCCAGTTTGTCCTGAACGTATTTATCAATTTTTTCTTCAGCCTTTTGACGAATGTTTTCTTGTTCCTTATTTATGGCATCTAAAGCTTTTTGTCTCTTTTCAATTAAGCGCTCCAATTCCTCTTGCTTAGCCTTGTTTTTCTTAAGCAAAGTCTCGTTTTCTTTTTGAAGCTTCTCGATTTTCGAAAGTTTAACTTGCGTGTCTGACTGCTGAGATTTTAAATACTCTTTTGCTTGAAATATAACATCTTTATTTAAACCGAGTTTTTGGCAAACTTCTAAAGCGTAGGATTTACCAATTGCACCTTGCTGAAACTGAAAAGTCGGCTTGATTTCTGCTTCAGAAAAAATCATCGCCCCATTTTCAATTTTTTCATCTTCTAAAGCGAGGTTTTTAATTCCATCATAATGCGAAGTTAAAACGGCGTAGCAACCCACTTCTTCGAGCTTTTTAATAACGCCAATCCCTATTGCTTCACCATCTAAAGGCGATGTTCCTTGTCCAATCTCATCGATGACAACTAAGCTTTTTTCATCAACTTGCTCAAGGATATCTTGTATCTGAGATACATGTCCAGAAAAAGTCGATAAATTATCCAAAATCGACTGGTTATCCCCACTTAAATAAAAGATATTTGAAAAAACTGGTAATTGAGATGCCTCTTTACAATCAATATAAAAACCAATTTGATTCATGTAACAAGCCAAACTAAGCGATTTGATTAAGACAGTTTTACCACCAGCATTTGGCCCGGAAATAACCAAAATTTTGGGATAATTCTTCCCCAAATAAACATCGTTATATACAATCTTATCAGGATTAATAAGCAGATGTCCTAATTGAATCAATTCGATTGAAGACGATATTGTTGGAATTACCATGTTGTAATTCATGCCGAATTTGACACGTCCTAACAAGCTATCAAAGCGAACATACAGGTTGTAATCAAGTTTAAAATTAGATATATTTTTATGAATGAATTCAGAAAATGAGTGCAAAATCCTGGCTATTTCTTCTTTTTCTTCCATCATAGCTTCATTGATTTGATTTTGGGCTAATATCACTTCATAAGGCGTAATAAAGACAGTTGAATTGGAAGAAGAATACCCTTGAACTAACCCGTTAATGTAACCTTTGTTTGCAGCTTTAACAGCCAATACCGGGAACCCGTTTCGAACCGTTTCTTTCTCTTCGTTTAAATAAGAAGAATATTTTTTCAATGTTTGAGTAAAAATTGAATTGATAGAACGAGTCAACTGACGGAGTTTTTGCCGTATTCTAAAAAGCTCTTCTGAAGCTTTATCGGATAAAGTCATATCTGGATTAATTGCAGATTTCAACCTTTCTAAAAACCTTTCAAAGCTCACAAGCTCTTTTAAATCTAAAAAAACTTCGCCTGTCTTAATATCTTTCAAAGCTTTTCTAATAGTCTCAACGTTGTCCAAAAAATCGATAAATTCCGCAATTTGCTCTATATCAAGCGTTCGATTTTTTTCAATAGAGACAAAATGAACTGATAGGTCTTCAACGCATTTAAGATCAATCATGTGTCCTTCATTTAAAAAGGTTTCCACTTCTTTCAGCTCATTGTGCTCTTTATCAAGAACAGCTTTAGAGGTGATAAAATCCGGGTGATAATAGTAATCTTTATTGCTTTTCGCAGAGAAAAACGGTTCCGCTAAAGATAGGATTTTTTCGATTTCTAAACCTTGTAATTTCATCTTTAATATTTTACCATTTGCGCAATAATTGTATATTAGTAAGTGTTAAAATGTCTAAGTAATTATGATCTATTACAAATTTAAAGTCGATGAAGCCAAAATGCTAGAAATAAAGGATTTTTATTCCGCAAATTTCCTCACTAATGAGAAAAATCCTTATGAAGTATTCTTCTTAACGACCAAAGATAACGTCCAAGTTCATTGCTACTCTTCCAAAAAGCAAGTTTATACGATTGTCTTTTTCGGTGAAAATGAACAAGCTACTAAGGCGGAAGCAGAAATCTTTTTTAAACAACCGCAACCGATTGTTCAATCAAATTACGCGTCCAAAGGATACTGGGAAGACTCTTTTGAGCAGATTGGCTCTGATGAAGTTGGAATAGGTGACTTTTTTCTCGGCTTTTTCATTTGTGCGACGTATTTAAAGCCAGAAGATGTCAATTACGTTACAAATTTAGGTATTCGCGATTCCAAAGCGTTATCCGATTCAAAGATAATTCAACTCGGTGAAGAACTGATTAACACCATTAAAAAAAGCGTTGTCTATATTTCTCCAAAAATGATTAAAGAGTGCTACGAAAAAAAGATGAACTCACATGTAATTATGGCAAAAGCTCACTATTTAGCTCAAAAGCAACTCATTGATAAATACAAAATTAAAGATAACGTCCCTATTTATATCGATGAATTTGCAAAAGAAGAAACCTATTTAAAATACGTTCATCCAACAGTTAAGAATCCAATGATCTTTAAAACTAAGGGTGAATCCTACTACCCTTCTATTGCCACTGCTTCGGTGATAGCTCGCTATGTCTTCTTAAAAGAATGGGAAAAGATGGAAGAACACTTTGATACGCTTATTCCAAAAGGAGCTTCAAGCGAAGTTGATAAAGTATACGCTAAACTTAAAAAGAAATATCCCCAAGAAGAACTAGACCAATACGTTAAGTCCTTCTTTCGCAACTATGAAAACTAGCGCAATTGCCCCTTTTTAGCTAGTTCTAAGCATTTAGAAAAATACGAATCTAAAGGTATTTCTAAACTCAGAAGCTTACCAGTAAAAGGATGGACAAATTCAATTTTATACGCCTGAAGAAGCTGGCCGCAGTCAGCTTCAATATACTTTTTTTGATTGTAGAGAATATCTCCAATAATCGGATGGTGAATAAAGGCCAGATGCACGCGAATCTGATGGGTTCTGCCTGTTTCTAAACTGCAATCTAAAAGAGCGCAATTTTCAAACTGCTCTTCCAATAAAAAGTGCGTTACTGCATCTTTGCCATCATTAGTAACACCCATCTTTTTTCTATCAATAGGATCTCTACCAATTGGAGCATCAACCTTAAATTTCTTATCGGGAATAAACCCGACACAAAGCGCCTTATAAAAACGATGAACGTGACGTTCTTGTATGAGCTTTTGCAAAGCTAATTTCGATTCGTTAGTCTTACCAACTATTAGCAAGCCAGAAGTATCTTTATCTAAGCGGTGAACGATCCCTGAGCGAAACTCATCGTCGTAATTAATTGAGAAATATCTAGCTAACCCGTTAGCCAAAGTATCGTCAAAATGCCCGTTAGATGGATGAGTAACTATCCCTCTAGGCTTATTAACCACCATGAGGTAATCATCTTCGTAAACGATCGAAAAAGAAACGTCAGTTTCTTGGATTGAAGGTTTGACTTCCTCTTGGTAACTGACTTCTTGGTTCTCTTTGACCTTACAACCAGCTTTCGTTACTGTTTTTCCGTCAATCAAAACACCTTTCGCAATAATTTTTTCCGCTTGCGAACGGCTGATTGACAACTCTAAAGCCAAAACCTGATCTAATCTTCCGCTATTCTTGAGAACTATCTTCTTCATCCTGACTATTTCCACTTTTACTCTGATTGACTTTTTTTATTTCCCTCTTAGGTTTAATGTAATCCTCATACAAAAGACCAATAAGCAAAACAATAACTCCGCAAACTAAGAAAGCGTCTGCGAAATTAAAGGTAGGGAAAATGTAAGAACCAAAGTGAAATTCGAGAAAATCGATAACACCTTGACGATAGAATGCTCTGTCAATCAAATTTCCAATGCAACCAGGAATCATCAAATACAAAGCGGCCCTATATATGACAGCTAACTTTTTCCATTTCCAAACGAGATAGAAAATAAAAAGAATAGCAGCAATTAGTGAAATAGAGATTAAAAATATCCTGTTACCATCAAAAGATCCCCACGCAGCTCCAGTATTGAACAAGACGCGAATGTAGAAGAAATTAGGTATGACAGTTACACAGTCAGAATAACCTGTTTCATAAGGCCCGTTCCACAAGCAATGCTGGGTTAGCTGTTTAGAAAGAATATCTAAGCCTAAAAGCAAAATCATCACCCAAATATATGACTTAGCAAACCATTTTAGACCATCGATAATCTTTTCCAAAGTGGAATTTTTATTCATGAGAAATTACCTTCCCGCAACGAGGGCAAATTTTATTGCCATTGCTATCGACAGTTACACCTTCTTTGTAATTCCAGCAACGATCGCATCTTTCATAAGAAGTCTTTTCAATCTTATCTTGTTCAGCTAAGGCAAACTTAGCAATCATCAAAGCAAATTCCATTTCTCCTTCTTTGAAATTAGCAATGAGTTTTTTCTCTTCATCGTTTTCACACTTATAAGAAACTTCCGCTTCTGAATAAGAAGAAATGACTCCTTCTTGCTTAGCACCCTCTAATTCCTTATAGACTTTTTGGCGAATATTAACCAATGTTTGATAAGCATTTAACATATTTTGGTTAAATTCACCACGTGGATATTTGCAAAGGGCAACAAACTTCTCATCGTTAGGCAAATAAGAATAAACCTCTTCACAAGTGAAAGGGATAATCGGAGATAAAGCTACAGAAAGACCATAGGTAATTTCATATAGAACGTGTTGAACACCCTTGCGCTTTAAAGAGTCTTTCTCTTCGCAATACAAGGTATCTTTATTGACATCCAAGTAGAAAGAAGACAGATCGTTAACTAAGAAGTTTAAAACTAAAGAAATCGCAGTCAAGAAATCATACTCCGCGTATTCTTTATCTATCTTATCTAACAAAGAATAAAACTTACTTAAAATAAGCTTATCTAAATAAGAGTATTCGTAAGGTTTATTCATATCGAAAAACTCTTCGTTTTCACCACCTTCAAGTAAATTAGCCAGCATGAATTTAAAAGTATTGCGGATTTTGCGATAATTTTCCGAAACAACCTTAAACAAATCCTTGCTAGCTTTTATTTCCGCAGTCTTAAAATCTATTGTAGCCGCCCACAAACGGAGTATATCAGCTCCGTATTCTGAACAAACTTCATCTGGAGCAATTCCGTTTCCTTTAGACTTAGAGAATTTTTCCCCGTTTTGGTCAACGATAAAGCCGTGGGTTAAAATCATCTTAAAAGGTAACCCGTGCTCACTTGCGACCGCCAAAGTCAAAGAAGCGTTGTACCAACCGCGATACTGATCGGTTCCTTCAAAGATCAAGTCCGCAGGATAAGGAGAATTTCGTTCAATCTGGGCACCTAAGAAAGAGGAACCAGAATCAAACCACACATCGAGAATATCTTTTTCTTTCGTGAATTTTCCATTAGGAGAAAGCGGATTAGTGTACCCTTCAGGTAAAAGGTCTTTAGCCTCTTTTTCAAACCAAATATTCGAACCGTTTTCTCTTACTAATTTGATAATGTGATCAAAGACTTCCTTCTCTAAGATAGGAGAGCCATCTTCGTTATAAATAATAGGAATAGGAACACCCCAGGCTCTTTGACGAGAAATACACCAGTCTTCTCTACCTTCAATCATGTGTTGAAGTCTGACCTTTCCCCAAGCTGGTTTGTATTGAATCTCATCTGTTTTCTTCAAGATCTCATCTCTGATTTTCGAAATAGAGCAGAACCACTGACTAGTAGCTCTAAAAATAATAGGTTTGTTAGTTCTCCAGTCGTGGGGATAAGAGTGCTCGATTTCCTTTTGGCCAGCGATTAAACCTTTTGAATCGAGTATCTCAATGACTTTAATATTGCAATCTTCGTAAAACAACCCTGCGAGTTCATTTCCAGCTTCTTTAGTCATATACCCTTTTTCATCTACCGGGCAGAAAGGAGCAATGTGGTATTTTAAACAGACTTTGTAATCGTCTAAACCGTGACCACCAGCCGTGTGAACACAACCGGTACCAGAATCAGCAGTAACATGATCGCCGACGATAACTAAAGAAGTTTTCTCCGGATATAAAGGATGAGTAACTTCATCAAATTCAAACTCTTTTCCCTTCTTTATACCTAATAAAGTGACATCTTCTAAATGACACTCTTCTTTAACTTTCTCTATAAGCTCGCAAGCGATAACAAGATTACCCTTGTTAGTAGCATACAAACCGTATTCCATTTCCGGATTCAAGCAAACAGCCGTATCAGCAGGAATAGTCCAAGGAGTAGTAGTCCAAATTAAGAAATAATCGCCGACAGAAGTTAAGCCGTCTTTGCTTTTCTTAATTGGCATTTTTACATATAGGGTTTTAGCTTTGACATTGTGATATTCAATTTCCGCTTCCGCTAAAGCGCACTCGGAAGAAGGAGACCAAGCTACAGGCTTCAAGCCTTTGTAAATGTATCCTTCCATAGCCATCTTCGCAAAAATTTCTAATTCGCTAGCTTCGTAACTCTTCTCCATTGTGATATACGGATTAGAAAAGTCACCAATAACTCCCAAGCGCTTAAAGCCTTTCATCTGACGATCAATCTGCTTGTATGCGTATTTCATACAAGCCTTGCGAAATTCAGCAATGCTTACTTTCTTTCTATCGACTCCGAGCTTACTCACAGCGTTTTCAATTGGCAACCCGTGAGTGTCCCAACCAGGAATATATTTGATTTTGTATCCTTTTAAAGCCTTGTAACGATTGATAAAATCTTTGACAATCTTGTTTAAAGCGTGCCCTAAATGAATATCTCCATTGGCGTAAGGAGGACCATCATGAAGATAAAATTCCTCTCCATCTTTGTTTTTTTCTAGAATTTCCTCATAGAGTTTTTCCGCTTCAAAGCGCTTGACCAAAAGAGGCTCTTTTTGCGGTAAATTAGCTCTCATTTGGAAGCGTCCTTTATTCATAATGAGTGTCTTTTTAAGTTCCATATATCCTCCTTAAAATAAAAGATAGTCTCCGCTAGAACGGATATTATCCGCGGTACCATCTAGCTTCAAAGACTATCATCTTTGCTCTCAATTAATAATATTCGTGCTGTAGCTGAGTGATACGAATTACTTTTGACTAACTGCCTTTCACCATCTGCAGCTCGCTATATAGCAAGAAGTAAAACGCGTGTCTCAAACACGTTGATATTGTAATTTGTTAATAGATTAATTATCAAGACTTCTTCCGGTGTAATTTCAATGTCTCTCTCCTATTCGGACAATTCGGATAATCGGGACAACCATCTTTCGAACAAGTGTGGTTGAAATATCTTCGAGCCTTAGGAATAAAAGAGCGAATCTCCTCAGCATCGTATCCAACTTGAATTTTTTTATCATCGACAATAATCGGCCTTTTTAATACCGTTGGATTCTTAACAATAAAATCTATGAGCTCGTCGAGTGTCATAGTATCGGTGTTAAGCTTGCCTTCCTTGACAATCTTCGAACGCGTCGAAATAATTTCGTCTGTTCCATCTAAGGATTTCATCAATATCTCTTTCACATCATCGTGAGTTATATCGAATATGGACTTTAATTGACAAGGAATTTTTTCTTTTTCAAACCATTCTTTAACCTTGCGGCACGAAGAGCAAGAAGAGGAAATATAAATCTTAATCATTGTCATCTTCCTCCTTGCTTTCTTCCCCGTATATTGAAGGCGGAATATTGTTAACTCCGGATTTCCAAAGCTTTACGCATTCAACGATATACATTACCCACGCAAAGATTAAGACAACAAGAACTACCAAAAGCATAATATTCAAAGCGATAGTAATACCCTGAGTAGGCTCGCTGAACAAAGGAATAGCAATAGTTACAATCATCAATACATCGAAGACGAAAGTCGAAAGCTTTCCGTACCATTTTGCCCCATTGATATACTGACCGTGACGCCAAATTAAATAAATTGATAAAAATTGTGTCAACTCCTTAGTGATAAACACTCCTAAAAGAACCCACATGTAATTGTGCCCAGTAAAATCTTTAAAAACCAAGCAATTGACAATCGCAATTGCAAACTGCATAACCTTATCAGCTGCCGGATCTAAAAACTTTCCTAAATCGGTAATAAGATTAAACTTTCTCGCTATTTTCCCGTCGACCAAATCAGTGAGTGACGCCAAAACAACCATAACGATACCAGCAATTTCAAACCCTAAAGAAGAATGATAAAGGCCATAGAGATAAAATGTAATAAAAAGCGGCACTAAAGCAAAACGGAAATAACAGAGAATATTAGGTATCGTATAAAAATCTTTGCGCGCAATGTGGATCTTCTTCTTATTTTCCTTCACGGTGATCCTCCTCGTTACTATCATTTTTCTCATCTTTAGTAAAATCTATGACTCCGCTATTTGGATCATATTCACCCTTTTTACCAGATTGAGAATCAGTTCCTTCCGCATCGTTAGTTTCGCTATCAAAATCAGAGGAAGATGAAGTGTCATTATCTTCGCTTTGATCGTAAACTGCTTTCTGACGAAGAATCAATGTGCGAATCATAGGATTCATCTTGTTAAGCATCTGATCTTCATAAGCGATGCAGAAAATATTATCGAAAATTCTTTCTCTTAA
>JADING010000083.1 GCA_017694135.1 Candidatus Scatoplasma merdavium | reverse complement strand
GATTAAAACAATCAAAGAAAAAACCGTGCACGAAAGTTCGTGGGCACGGTTGTAATTCTTTTTACCTATCTCCCTTGCTATTAAAATTGAACCACCGGATGCTAAACCACTACCGATAGCCGAAACCATATTCGTAACTTGCGAAAGCGAAGCTGCAGCGGAAACTGACTCTTGAGAAATGTTAGCGCACATTAAGGTATCAACTACGCTGTTAACATAATTTAAACACTGAAACAAGAAAAGAGGAAGGGTTATAACTATAACGACCTTCCACATGTTTTCAGTAAGAATAAAATTTCTCTTTTTTAACTCTTTTTCGCTTACATCAGTGTGAACTGCCACGGACATCAGATTTCAACTTTTCTATTTCAACAAAGGAGGTTGAAGCTACTTTTTAATAAAAGGAATGACGTTTTCGGTTTCAGCATCGAAGAAACGAAGATTGTCTTTACGCACATAGTAGACAACCTCTTCTCCAATCGGATATTTTTCTTCCGGAGTAGATTTTAAAACCGCTTTAGAAGTACCGCAATCGACGTAAACGTTTTGAATATCACCCAACATTTCGCTAACTTCAGTCACGCCTTTGAACTTAATGTAATCTTCAGCTTTTTCACCTTTAGGAATCGCGTAGACAACATGTTCAGGGCGATAAGCCATAACTAGCTTCTTGTTGAGAAGGCTCTTGACATATTCTTCGCCGTATAAAGAAACATCGATATTGAAATATTCATCAACAGACACAAAGTTGTGACCTTGAACTTCGCCGTGGACAAAATTCATAGGAGGGTCACCGATAAAGCCTGCGACAAACAGGTTCTGCGGATCAAAATACAATTCTTTCGGAGTACCGACCTGTTGGATGCGCCCTAAGTTAATAACGACAATTCTATCAGCCATAGTCATAGCTTCAATTTGGTCGTGAGTGACATAAATTGTCGTAGCGCCAACTTGACGGTGGATTCTAACGAGCTCAGAACGCATAGCGACACGCTGTTTAGCATCCAAGTTTGAAAGAGGTTCATCCATTAAGAAGATGCGCGGATGACGAATGATGGCGCGGCCTAAAGCGACACGCTGACGCTGACCACCAGAAAGGTTTCTAGGCTTCCTTTCTAAGTATTCGGTCAAGCCTAAGATTCTCGCACCTTCCATAACGCGTTCGCGAATAATATCTTGGTCAAAACCAGCGAGTTCAAGACCGAAAGCCATATTCTCATAAACAGTCAAGTGCGGGTATAAAGCGTAGGACTGGAAAACCATAGCGACGCCGCGATCTTTAGGAGAAAGATCGTTGACAAGCTTGTCATCAATCTTGAATGTACCATCGTTAATTTTCTCCAAACCAGCAATCATACGCAAAGTCGTAGACTTACCACAGCCAGAAGGACCGACGAAGACGATGAATTCCCCATCGTTGATTGTGAGGTTAAAGTCGGTGATAGCTTGGAAACCATTATCGTAAATTTTTGTAATGTGTTCTAGTTTTAAAGGCATCGTAATCTCCTTTCAAGTAATAATTAACAAACGCGTAAATTTGTTACATTCATATGGTAAAACAAAACGTTTGTTTTTATGTGTGCACATTGCATAATTTTTGCTTTTTAAAGTAAGATTTTATCCAGTTCAGGTATCTTTTTTAACTCTGGGAGAATGAGTTCACAAATTTTTAAAGCCCCTAGCATCGTAAGATGCGTCGTATCATCATTACCGTTTGGATAATTTTCATATTGACCCTTTTCCAAGGTCATAATGAACTTTTTATTCGCATCGAAATCAGCTCTATTAAAATACTCAGTAGAAAGCTTATTTAAATCTATCAAATAAGCCCCGCACTCTCTTGCAGCATCTTTCATAGCTTGAATATACTCTCCGTGAGTCTGCACTAGCTTACCATCTTCACCGTATTTAAGCCTAGCTATGGAAGTTAGAAAACATACAGTGCAACCGATCTTTGAAAAAGCTTCATAAAACTTCTTTAAATTGTTTAGATAGCCTTCGTAAGGAGCGGTATATCGAGAAGGATCTTGTATTTTCTCATCGTTATGTCCGAAAGAAATTAAGACGATATCGCCTTTTTTTGCTTTCGACAAACTCTTTTCAAACTGCCCTTCATCAATGAAAGACTTCGTTGATCTCCCGTTTAAAGCAAAGTCGAGAAACCTCACTTCTTGTGGGTCTTTAACAAAGCGATCCAAGACTTGAAACCACCCAGTTTGAGGGTAGGTATCATAAGAATTAAAGTGCATCAAGGAATCGCCTAGGCCAATAATTTGCAACATTATCGTTTCACCTCTGTCTTACCTTGAGTTTCCATATATTCGAGAATTTCTTCTTCTGTGAAAGTAGAAACATCTCCGAAAATTGTCTGCTTCAAAATAGAATTTACCAAGCCAAATTTGGCCGCGAACAACGGATCATCGGGTCTTGTAATAAGCCCGTGGATAGCGCCAGAAGCAAAGGCGTCACCAGCGCCGATACGATCGAAAATTTGGAACGATATCTCATCGGTAACATCTTTGTGATCTTTCGTATAAACGTAAGCGCGCATAGAGTTCTCAGTCGATGAGAAAATCTTTCTTGTTTTGCCAAAGATGTGGCGGAAATTGAATTTCTTAATAGCTTCATACATCAAGTTATCATCGTCAAATTCATCACCCATCTGCATGATGACTCTAAAATCAAAAGGCGAAGCGAAGACGACATCAGCGTAAGGAACAACAGTTTGATAAACTTTCTGAGCTTCTTCAACCGTCCAAAGCTTAGAGC
>JADING010000010.1 GCA_017694135.1 Candidatus Scatoplasma merdavium | reverse complement strand
CGGATCTTATTATTTTTACAACTTGATAATCGAGTATAAGGCTTTTAATTACATCGATGAAATAGGTATAGGAACCTTTGTCATCGGTATAATTCAAGTGATTTTATTGTTTAACAAGAAATTAAAAAGGTGGATGTATATGGATAAGACCGAAGTTAATGGCGCCACTTATTACGTCCGCCCGAAAGTTAACGCCTTAGCGTCCTTAGAGTGGATTTTCCTTTGGTCGCAAGCTCTGTCTTTACTGCTGTTAATGATTTCTTCTGGAGTCATTCATTTTTAGAATCAATTGACTTTTTCCAGTGCTTTTAATTAATAACTGATTTTTAAGCACGAAAAAAGAGCTCCGAAGAGCTCTTGAAATTACTTTTTACTCAGCGGTAGCAGTGGTGGGTTCAGCTACTTCCGCTTGAACGGTTGGAGCTGCTGCTTTAGCTTCCGCATTGATATTCTTTTGATTTTTTCTCAACGTGCGGAGGGCTTTAGTAGAGCAACGGATAGTAGTGGGTTTACCATCAACAATGATAGTCGCCTTTTGTAAATTGACGTTCCATTTACGGCGAGTGGCGCGTAAAGAGTGGGAACGGTTGTTACCAGAGACAGGATGTTTTCCGGTTAAAGGGCAAATTCTCGACATCGTGTACACCTCCTTTAAACATGCTTGTAAAGTATATCAAACTGCTTTTAAACTTGTCAATTTTTAGATCTTCAAGAAAGCTAAATAAGCTAAATAAGCTTCGTAAACGTCGGCTTTAGAAACGATTTCCATCGGAGCGTGCATATTGAGAACTCCAACACCAGCATCGATGACATCCATGTTGTAGTTACCTAAGATGTAAGCGATAGTCCCGCCACCACCGGCATCAACTTTGCCTAATTCAGCTGTTTGATAGCAGATGTTATTATCGTCCATAGCTTTTCTAACTTCGGCAATGAATTCTGCTGAAGCGTCGTTAGAGCCGCTCTTGCCACCGGAACCGGTGTATTTGTTAAAGACAATACCATAAGAGAGGTGGCAGGTGTTCTTCGGATCATTAACTTCTGGATAGAGAGGATCAAATCCAGCAGAAACGTCAGAAGAAAGCATCTTGGAATTGTTAAAGCAGATGCGAGTTAAATACATTGCATCAGATTCACCTTGAGCTTTAATAAGCTGAGCTACGGCGTTTTCAAAGAAGACAGATTGGGCACCGGTCGCACCGATAGAACCGACTTCTTCCTTATCAGTTAAGATGCAGCAAAGCGTTCTTTTTTGAGCTTTTGCATCAATTAAAGCTGTTAAAGAAGTGTAGGAGCAGACTTTATCATCGTGCCCGTAACCAGCGATCATTGAGCGATCTAAACCGTAGTCTCTGGTCTTCATAGCTGGAACAACTTCGAGTTCCGCGGAGAGCAAATCTTCTTCTTCAATGTGATACTTGTCTTTTAATATATTTAAGACATTTTTCTTTACTGCGTCTTTTTCATCCTTGTTTAAAGGAATATTGCCAACAGTTAAATCTAAGTTTTCGCCGACGATAGCTTGTCCGAGTGTTTTACCCATTTGCTCTTTAGCTAAGTGGATGAGCAAATCACCAACGCCTAAGATCGGATCGTTTTCTTCATCGCCAATGTGGATATCGACTTCGCTTCCGTCTTTAAGGCAGCAGACACCATGGATAGCTAAGGCGCGAGCGGTCCACTGGTATTTTTTAATTCCGCCGTAGTAGTGGGTATCTAATAAGGCGAATTCGTCTTTTTCATAAAGGGGATTCTGCTTGATATCCAAACGCGGAGAATCGATGTGGGCTCCTAAAATGAGCATACCATCTTGAATGGGGTTAGAACCGATAACAAAGGCCGCTAAGCACTTTTTGCGGTTGACTAAGTAGACTCTATCTCCCGGATTTAACTTTTGGCCTTTGAATTCTTTAAAGCCGTTTTGTTCAAGTAAGGCGACGCTGTTTTTTACAAACAATCTTTCAGTTTTAGAACGGGTTAAGAAATCTTTGTAACCTTCAGCGTATTTAAATATTTTTTCTTTTGACTGGCTCTGTTCAAGCCAAACGTTTTTCTTGTACATTTTTCTTTTCCTTTCTCGGTTAATAATATAGCGCTTTAGATTGATAATTTCTATTAAAAAGAAAGGCCGCTAGGTTAACTAGCGGTCAATTTTCGTATTTTTAGTTGTTTATTTAACTCCGGGCTTACCTAAGAGAACAAACATATTGTGTTTGTAAATTTCAACGCCGGGTTGATCGAAGGGGTTAACATCGAGCAAGTAAGCGGAGAAAGCGCAGGTGCGCATGAAAAAGTAGAAGAGGTTACCTAAGGTTTCAGCATCGAGCTTTTCGACACTTAAGATATTAGCGAAGACTTTTCCATCCTCAGTATGGGCTTTTAAAGTTCCTTTAAACGCTGTGTGGTTGACATACGAGAGAGATTTGCCTGCGAGATAATTCAAACCATCTAAATCGTCTTTGTCTTTTTCGATGGTGATGTCGTAATTAGGGGTTTCGACATTGATGATGGTTTCAAACAACGTCGGAGAACCTTGCTGAATCATTTGACCGACTGAGTGGAGATCGGTAGTGAAGGTTACTGAGTCTGGCAATAATCCCTTGCCTTCTTTGCCTTCAGATTCAGCAAATAGCTGCTTTAACCATTCGGAGATCATTTGGTATTGAGGTTCGTAAGAGACGAACATTTCTACCGGATAGTTCATTTTGTATAAAGCGTAACGAGTGCAGGCGTAGTAGTAGGCAGTGTTCTTAGAGATATCGTGAACAGAGTATTCTTTTTCGCCTTCCTTGACGCCTTTTAAGAACGCCTTAATATCGATGTTAGCGGCAGCGATAGGAAGAAGTCCAACTGGAGTTATAACTGAGTATCTTCCACCGACGTCATCGGGAATGACAAACTGTTCGTATCCTTCGGCATCAGCTTCTTTCTTCAAAGCTCCTCTAGCTCTATCGGTAGTAGCGATAATGGCATCTTTTAAATAGGCATGACCATATTTCTTTTCAAGCAAGTCTTTCAATAAGCGGAAAGCGATTGAAGGTTCGGTGGTCGTTCCTGATTTGGAAATGACGTTGATAGCGAACTTTTTGTCTTTTAAGAATTCTATTACTTGGTGAGTGTAGTTGCTAGAAAGGGTGTTACCGACAAAGACGATTTTGAAATTGTCGTTAGGATACAACCCGTTAATAGCCTCGATAGCGGCACGGGCACCTAAATATGATCCACCGATACCTACGACTGCCAAGGCTTCGTAATTTTCTCTTATTCTTTTGGCACAAGCTTGGATTCGTTCGACTTCTTTTTCGTCTAGTTTACTAGCGTAATCTAGCCATCCTAAGAAATCGTTGCCGCGACCGGAACGCGAATCAATCCTAGTTGCGATTTCCTCTTGATAGTCTTTCTGTAATTGTTTTACTGCTTCACTGACTTCTGGAAGAATTTTTCCGTATTGTTCGAGTTTTACCATGTTTTAATTGCCTCCTTTTTCCACGCGTTTCAACTCTCTATCAATGAAACCGTCCAACGAATTTTTAAGTTCGTCAAACGGATAGTTTTCTAATACGCTTTTATTATATTCTTTTCTAGATAAAGGTTTTTGTGCTTTTTGCAACACTTGGCGTTTGCGTCCATTTATTCTTTTCAGCGAAAGCGCGTAAGTGTCAGGCTTGTCTAAAACGTTGGTAATCATCAGGGTGTGAATTGAACCGACGGGGAGATAGTCAGCGATGTTTTTAATAAATTTGTTGTCGATTTCCGAAATGTGAATCAGTCCGCTTCCGCCGCTTAAAATATCCGCAAAAGCTCCAAATGGAGCGATAGAAGTAATCTTTGCTTCGACTTTGTCTCCAATTTTATATTTTTGTTTTTCCATATTCGTTCGCTTTGCTCCTTAAGTATTCAATGTAATGAAGTGATTCTTGATCAGTCAGTTTAATGTTGTTCCTATCTCCTTTTATGAGTTTAAAAGGAATGTTAGCTGCTTTTAGCATTGAGCCTTCATCAGTGTATTTGCTTACGTCGAGATTCATTATTGAAATTAAATCTTTGAAGCGCATAACTTGTGGGGTTTGCACGAGCTTAAAATTGTCTCTATCTAAATAAGAGAGACTTCTTTTATCTAAGATTGAATCGCTTAAATCTAAACAGGGAATTAAATTCGAAGAATCTTCTTTCGCTAAAGAAAGAAGGAACTCTATAGAAAGAAGAACGCGGGCAGAATCGTGGACGTAAACAACATCGTTTTCATCAGCTTTAATCGTTTTTAAATAAGCTGCAGCGTTTTTTAACGACGCTTCGCGAAAATTGCTGCCGTAAACTAGTTCTACTTGATTTAAGCCTGCATTAGATAGATAGCGTCTAGTTAGACCTTCATCTTCTTTATTAATCACTACGATTATTCTTTCAAAAAGAGAAGATGAGATAGCGGTTTTAAGAGGTAGGATAAAACTAACTTCCGCATAAGAAGTACCTTCGTTTAAAACGGCGTACTGCTTTTTAACTTTAAGAAGAGGGAAGAGCCTTTTACCATCTCCGCTTGCTAAACTGACAAAATATCTCACAAAAAAATTATAGCAAGTTTAATCTCTCTTAAATTGCCTATCTTATTTTTACATAGTAAAATAAAATGAAAGAGAATAATATGACAGAAATAATTATTGTTGTTATCGTCTTAGTTGGACTTCTTGTTTTAGGCTTAATTTGCGGGGTTATTTCATACTTTTTAGCTAAGAGACGCTATCCGAAAGTCGAAGAGGAGCTCGCTAAGCTCGTTGAATATGAACAAGATAGGGGTAGGAAATTATCCAGGTACATCAAAGGTGTGCTTAAAAGAGGATTCAAATTTGATAAAGAAGCTACCAGGGTTATATTAGAAGGAATAGATTCTCTTCCTTCCATGAGTATGCAAGAACGTTCACTTTATAAAAATATGTGTGATTTTTCCGCTAAATTCATAGTGAAAATTGCTAACGAAGACGCTAGGTATAAGGATTTTTTAAGCGAAGAGGAAAAGAGAGAACTAGATAGTTACCCTGAAGATTCTGAGCAGAAATACAAGGCGTATAACAAAGTGGCGGGATTATATAACGCTATGTTTCACATGCCTTTTTGTCGCACGATTGTCAGGTTGACTCACTCTACTTTAAAAACAGCGATATTGATGTAAGGAGCGATTATGGAAAAGAAAGTTAAAGGCATTATTCTTATGGCAGATGGAGTGGAAGAATGCGAAGCTCTAATTACTGCCGATATCCTTGCTAGATCGGGGATTGAAGTTGAATTGGTTTCTATTAAAAAGTGCCACCAAGTTCATTCTTCTCACGGTGTAACGATTAAAACCAAGACTAATTATCTTGAGCTTGGAGACGGTTATTTAAATTACGACTTTTTGGTTTTACCGGGTGGGAAACTCGGAGTTGATAATTTGGCTAAGTCCAAATATGTTTCCAAGCTTGTCGACTATTTTTCTTCTGAGCCTAGCAAGTTAATGTGCGCTATTTGCGCCGCCCCCTCTATTCTTTCTTCCCGCGGTTATTTAAAAGGTGTCAACTACGTTTGTTTCCCGGGTTTTCAAGGTGAGAGTGGGACTTGGAACGATGTAGGTTCCATAGTCGACGGCAAGTTTATTACCGGGCGTTCTATGGCTTATTCGATTGAGTTTGCTTCTAATATTGTCACTTATTATTTAGGTAAAGGCGGATTAGATGCGGCTTATGCGGGAATTTATGGGACTAATAATTAAAAAAGATCGCTAGAGAACTTTCTCTCTAGCGGTCTTTTCGTATTCATCAATTTCTTCTTGGTCAGGGATGTAGACATAAGGAACGTTACGGAAGAGCTCTTTGTAATCAAGCCCATATCCCATCAAGAATTTGTTTTCCTTAAGTTCGTATCCGCTGTAATCAATTTTAACATCGATTTTTCTTACGGATGTTTTATTAATTAAACAGCAGATAATGATTCTTTTTGGATTGTATTTTTCTAAAAGGAAGTGCCTCAAATAGTGCATTGAGTAGCCGGTATCGACAACATCGTCAACTAAGATGACCACGCGGTCTTTGATATCGGTAATAGAAAGATCCTTCTTTAAAGAAATGATTCCAGTTTGAGAAGTTCCGCTGTAAGAAGAGATTTGAACGTAGTCGGTAATAATAGGAACATCGATGTCCTTAATCAAATCTAAGGTGAAATTCAATCCGCCTTTCATGACTCCGACAACCATCGGTGCCCGCTCTTCATCCTTCAGTTCTTCTGACAGTAAGTGGCCGATATTTTTGCAGATAGCTTCAATTTGCTCACGTGATAATAGAACTTCTCTCATATTTAATCCTATGAATTATAAAATATACGGGCTTTTAATATATTTCAAGCCTTAATTTTAAAAAACTTAAGAAAATGGATAATTTAATTAATAGTTAAGGAGAAATTTGAGAGGTTAATCTCGCAGTTGCGCACGACATAGAAACCGACGTAGTCGTAAGCACCATCAATTTCAGTTAAGTTAAAATCGGTGTAAGTATAGCTGTTAGCGCCGAATTTCGCTTCGATAGTATTTCCGTTACGGGTAATGCTGACATCGACTTTGCTTCCAATAACTATATCTTCTTTAGTGACTTTTTTGTCTTTAGATAGCTTGCTATCTTCTCTAGAGAAGATGACGGAAGGAGTGGCTTTTGCCACTTCTAACGCACCGGCAGCAACGTAGTTTGAAGATATAGCGTTATTGTATGTATCTATATACATATCATCGCGCAGCATAGCCCCAAAACTGATTTGACTGTTATTGCTGAAGTCAACGATTTCAATTGTTCCAGTCAAAGTGAAGTCCTGATTAGCAGGGACCTGTTTAAACATCATTCCGACACCGTCGGCAGTGCTAGAAATTTTGCCGCAGTTATTTTTAACAGCCATAGTCACACTATCATCTTCATTAACTTTGAAAGTAAAGTTATCGGGACTGAGTTTTGATTCTCCGCCAACATCGCCAAACACGGAAGCCCACCAGCCTTCAGGAATGCCAGTGAAAGTAGTTGATGAAGCGGTAGGAGGTGTGTAAGAAGGTTCAACGTAATCTGGATTGGCGTTTGGATAATCGCTGGCTTCAGGATAAGGTATGTCTTTCTTAATGTAATTGGCTAAAGAAGATTCGCTGTCTTTTATAGCGTCGGCTAGCAAATAAGCGACAACAGCAGAACCGTAGTTACTTAAGTGAGTGTTATCGACAGATTTGGGATCAGTGTTAGTTCTTGAGTTGTATTCTAAAGTCTTTTCTGAGCCGGCAGTTTCCCACTCAGTTTTAGTTAGGTTGGTTAAATCTACATACTGTGTTGAAGTGTCTGCAGCCAGTTCTCTAATGGCTTGAGAATAATCGCCGTAGCTGGTTTGATGAATGTTGTTACCATCGTAGACATTATCGTCAGCTCTTCTGACAATCGGGGTGGTTAATATCGGTGTGGCTTTGTTGTCTAAAGCGAGTTTGATGTAATTGTCATAGAGTGATTTAGCAAATGATCCTTCAGTTGTATAATCGCCTTTTGGATCGGTGTATCTAGTTGGATCATCGCCTTTTTCATCGTTGTGTCCAAAGCTAATGAGCAAGTAGTCTCCTTCTTTGATAGAGTCTGCTAAAGTAGCGTAGTTGCTTTCTGCTAAGAAGCTCTTAGAAGAGCGGCCAGATAAAGCCAAGTTAACTACATTGATGTTTTCATCTAAGTAGTTTCCAATTTTGGTTCCGTAGCCATAGCGTGGATAGTATCTACCAATATCTTCATCACCAAAGTCACAAACTGTTGAATCTCCTACTAAATAGAGAGTGTGAGAAGTATCTTCTTGACTTGAACTAGAAGATGAACTTAAGGATGAATTAGAGGATGAACTAGAAGATGAACTAGAAGATGAAATTGATGATGAACCTGATGAAGATTCAGATGAGGTAGTGGAAGCGGATGATGAGGTGTGATAGCTAGTTTTAATAACCCTGGCATCGCATCCTACTAGGCA
>JADING010000082.1 GCA_017694135.1 Candidatus Scatoplasma merdavium | reverse complement strand
TTTTTATACTTGTCGACGCATTCAAGTTTGAATTTCCATGAATATTTCACAAAAAAGTACCCCTTTCCTAATGTCTAGGATTTGGGGTACCTCTCACAATTCTTCAACCCGTTTTGTTTTGACTTTATTCTATTCCAACTAGCTTTAAGACTGCGTGATGGAACTTTTCAGGTTTATCGATAGCGTCTTCTTTCTTAGTATCGACAGCTTCGTAATAGAACTTGCATTTAGGTTCAGTTCCAGAAGGACGAACAGCAATCCAAGAACCATCTTCTAAGAAGAATTTCAAAACATTAGATTTCGGGAAACCGACAAGATCAGTCTCTTTATCTTCAGAATAGGTCTTCAGCAGTTCGTAATCTTCAATCTTAACCACTTTGACACCAGCGATTTCTTTAAGGTGATCGTGGCGTAAACTATCCATAATTTGAGCCATTCTCTTAAGGCCAGATTCGCCTTCAAAATAAATGTCATAAAGTTTGCATATGTGATAACCGTAAGCCTTGTAAAGCTCTTCGAGTTTTTCTCCTAAGTCTTTACCTTCTAAGGCGTAATGATTGGTCATTTCAGCAATCATGAGAAGCGACTCTAAAGAATCTTTATCGCGGCAGAAGTCTGCAAAAATGTATCCGTAGGATTCTTCATATCCAAATTCAAAAGTAAACTCATGAGTCTTTTCTGCTTTGTTAATAGCAGAACCGATGTATTTGAATCCGGTTAAGAAAGAACGTGTTCCAACACCGTAATGAGCAGCGATCTTCTCACCCAAGGTCGAAGTAACGATAGTGTCGCAAATAACGGAATTTGACTTAATCAAACCTCTTTGATGACGGTTAGATAAGACATAATCAATAAGCAAGGCACCAGTCTCGTTCCCGGTTAATAAGCGGTATTCCCCATCTTTCATTTTGTAACCTAAACCGCAGCGGTCAGCATCAGGATCAGTTGTTAAGATTAAATCAGCACCGACTTGTTTAGCTAATTTAATAGCTTCCGTATACGCTTCTTTCTTTTCAGGATTAGGTGAAAGAGTGTGAGAGAAAAGAGGATCAGGATCGCACTGAGATAAAACAGGATAGAATTCATATCCGAGTTCTTTAAAGAGGCGGCGTCCTAAAACCGAAGAAGTTCCATGTTGAGGAGTAAAGACGATTTTAATAACTTTCTTATCAGCAGGATTCAAAGCTACCGAATGAACCTTTTGCATAAAAGCATCATCGACTTCCGAAGAAAGAATCTTTTCTTCCCCTCTAACTGCCTCAGGAGTGTAAGTCAAAGTGAGCTCATCTCCTAAATTAGCAATAATGTCAAGGAGCGGTTGAATCTGCTCAGGAACTAGTTGGCAACCAGTATCATCGTAAACTTTATAACCGTTGTATTCTTTCGGGTTATGAGAAGCGGTAACCATAATACCACCAACAGCATGAACATATCTTGTAGCGAAAGAAAGTTCTGGAGTAGGACGGAGAGAATCAAAAATATAGGTGTTGATACCAAAATCATTCAAGACCTTGGAAGCAGTTAAAACAAACAAGCGAGAATTAATGCGGTTATCATGAGACAAAACCACACCTCTAACCTTGGCGTCAGAATAAGTATTAAGCAGGTATTTAGCAAAGCCAACAGTGACCTTAGTAACCGTAAAAATATTCATTCTGTTAGGTCCAGGCCCTAATAGCCCGCGCATACCTCCGGTTCCAAATTCCAAATTCTTAAAAAACATATCATTCAGCTGTTCTTTGCTAGCTGATTTGATTTCATCCTTAAGTTCTGCAGAAACCTTATCAGAGTCTAACCACAACTGAGCCTTTTCATTAACAGTCATACTAACCTCCTATGTGCTCTAAAATAAGTCTAGCAAAAAAGGAAGCGCTTTGTTTATTAGATAAGTACAAAATATATACTTATTACAGGTTATTCTTTGTTGTTAAACTTTTCGATAAGCTGCTTAGCTAAAATCTCATTAGTTTCATTGTCAAGTTGATCAGAAGACTGAGAAAGAGCAATAAACTTATCAATCTTGTTTTGGTAACCGAGTTTAACTAACCAAGATAAGAGACAACAGTCATCTAAAAATGACGAAGTAAACGGAATCAAAGAAGAAAAAGAAAGAATGTATTTAAAGAATTCCTTGGGTTCTTTAAATTTCATTCCGTTGTAAGTGAGCGTTTTTGTTTCAGCTAAATCAAACGCCAAAGACCAATAAGCCATGTTTTCGTTAATCAAGGCGTCTTTTTCGCTTTTAATCACCGCTTCGTAACACTTCGGATATCGCTTGTCTTCTTTATTGACAACCATGTAGTTAGAAAGCAAGTGATAAATCAGCAAGTCTTTTAAATACACGTCAACTACAGGAGCAAAACTAAGCATCTGCTCGCCGATAGATTTGTAATTATCAAATTTAAAACCGCGGTAGCGCAAAGACATGTAAGGATTAAGTAAATAAGATACTTTAAATACAAAAATATCTGGAATATCCCCGTTGTTTTTTAATTTTATGAAATCGAGATACTTCTTTTTATCAGTTTCATAAAGCGCTTTTTCAAAAGCGGAAGAATTGAAAAAACGATTGAATCTCGCCGGATACTTATACGCATCTTTAGCTAATGAAAGAAGCGAATCGTACTTGAGTCTTCCATCTATCTCTATTTTCATATATCTAAAATGCACCCAACGATAGAGAGAGCAACCCCTAGCAAAAAGACGACGTAAGAGAAAACAAACAAAAGCTTTAGAACTACAAATCCTTTGTGTGTTCGAATGCTATAGATCTTTTTATAAGCATCGAAATCCGCTTTATCCAACTCGTAAGTTTCAAACTTTGAAATATCATTAGACATAATCTTGTGCTGCTTGCAGTGATAAAGAATGTATTCAGCAAGCTGCTGAGCGTGGTTATTGACCGTTTTATACATCTTGTTCGTGCGCTTTCTTAACGAGCCTTTAAAATAGAAATAAGGATAAGTAAATTTAGAAACAAATACCCCACAACATACGGCAAACAACAAAGAGATTAACGAGAATATCGACACTAAAGCAAACCCGTAATTAGAAACGGAAGTAAAATCCATACCTAAGTTAATAAACTCAGTAAATTTTTCATATGGATAAACGTAAATTGCCATCATTGCTACTAGGCCAATTGTAGCTAATAAAAGCCTAATCCCCTGAGAAATAAAGGCGTTTCTAACAATGTGTTTCAAGGCTTTATTGCCTTTAAGTTTCGATGTTTCAAACTGGTTTTTCTCATTTAATTCGCGGCGGTAATATTCCGCGTTATCAGCTATGACTTTAGCCTTATAAGCCAAGGTGTGATCTTCATCTAAAACTATTTCGTTATACGTCTTTTTTTCTCCGTCAAAATCGACAACTAAATCGCCGATTGATGCAGTTTTAAGCTTAAAAGGATATTTGACTAACGGATTCAAATAGTAGTTTTCAAACGATACCGAATAAAGATAGTTTACCCTGTTTGCCAAAACCACCGCTTGCTCAATAGTTTTAATATTGTAATTTAAAGAGCGGAAATCATCGACTAAGCCAATCGCTTTAACAAGCTGGAATTTATTGGCGTAGTTGACGTTTTCCACAAGTTCAACATACTGCGGTGAAGAAACAATAGTCTCGACGTAATGAAGCTTAAAATAAGATACGTCCGCACCGAAGCTTTCAGCAAGAAGCAAGCTCTTATCGACGTTGTTCATAATCTTACAAGCCCCCTTATATAATCGAAAACTATTTCAAAAATTCCTTCTTCAACTTTAAAAAGCGGAGAAATCATAGCGCAAAAATAAAGCGTGATAGCGGAAGCAAAAACCAAATAAAACACTAAAAAGATTGTCCTTTTAGGCGAATGCAACTTATCTGATTTAATCTTTCCACCGATGTGCAAAAAAGAAAATACAATATAACAAATAGAAAAAACTAACAAAAACAAACAAAATAGATAAAGCATCTCAGTCAATAAAAGATGATTAGATTCTTCCAATCCTAACTTCAGATAAACCTCAGATAAATTTGAATTGATGAAACTAGCAACAGGCAAAATGGAATTCATCTCTGAGAAACTCTTTTCCAAATACAAGTATGAACCTACTAAAGCGAAACTTATCAAAGATGAAAACGTGACCTTCATCAAATGAGAAGTTGAAGCAAATAAAGCAATAAGTATAACTAAGATGAGAAATACTAAGGTCAGAATGCTAAATGTCATACTGACAATATATTAACATATAAGGGCGTTTAGAGAGTTTTATCAAAGGCTAAATCTGAAAGAATATCCTGTTCTTTTTTAGGAAGAGGAGCTTCAAATTTCTTGTTTGACATATAAGCTAACTTACCTTGTATATCTTTAAATTCAAAAGTGCTGGCGTGCAAAAACTGCGAGTTTAAACCAAAGCGGGATTTAAACTTCTCATTTACCTTAAAATCGCCGTATTTAGCATCCCCAACAATAGGATGACGAATAGCTTGGAAATGAACGCGAAGCTGGTGAGTTCTACCGGTAATTAACTTAGCTCTAACCAAAGAGTAATTAGAATACGCTTTTATTCTTTCGTATTTTGTCAAAGCTGATTTGGCTCCGCTTGTTATATATCCAATTTTAACTTTTCCAGTAGATGAATCTTTAAAGAGAGGAAAATCGATTTCTCCTTCTTTAGGAGTTACACCAACTAAGAGAGCAATGTATGTCTTTTCGATGTGTTTTTTATCAGAGAACAAGATTAAAAGTTCCCTCAAAGTCTCTAGGTTCTTCCCAAATACAACAATGCCAGAAGTATTGCGATCAAGCCTGTGAGCAGGACCAGGGACGAAGTTAGTAGGATTGTTAGGATCGTATTCCCCTTTAGCAATTAGATAATTCAAAAAAATATTCGTTAGAGTAACTCTCTTCTCACTTTCATCACCGTGGACCAACAATCCCTTTGGTTTATTAACAATAAGCAAATTGTCATCTTCGTAAATAATGTCCATATTAGATTTAACCGGTCTAACCACTTGAGTCTTTGAGAATTCTTCTAAAAGCTGTTCTTTTATATATATTTCAACTTCCTGACCTAGCTGCGGCTTATAATCTATCATCACTCTCTTCCCGTCAACTTTCACATCTTTATTGCGGAACATTTTATAAATAAAAGAAAGCGGAGCTTCTTTCAGTATCCTTTTTACGATCTTATCCATGCGCTGATTAGCGCTATTTTCATCAATAATAAATTTCACACGATAAATATATCACATTAGTACTTTTATTTTCTTTTTTCCTATGGTATTATTTTTAAGCCGTGGAGGAATACCCAAGAGGCTGAAGGGGCGGGCTTGGAAAGCTCGTAGACAGTAACATGTGCAAGGGTTCGAATCCCTTTTCCTCCGGTTGATAGAAAATATTGAGCTGCTCATCTTAAGAGCAGCTTTTTTCTTTATCTCACTTTCTTTTAAAAACACTGCAAAAAGGTATCATTTTTCCATTTCTAGATTAGAATCTGCAGTTTCTTATAGAAATGTGAAATAAGATTAAACTAATAAAGCTGCGTTTTAAATTGATGCCACTATCATTACTTAATGCAAAGCGCATTATGTTTCGCTTTATAGCTTTTTTAAATGCCTAGCTATATAATTCTTTTGACTTAATTTTAAGGGTGTTTAATAGATAATATGATTCAAGTATCAATTAAAAATAATAACAAGGTAAAATACTACGTTTTATTAGCTCTTTTTTCTATCGTAATATCTTTCTTAGCAGTCTACTTTTGCGCTTTCTTTTTCTCTCCTCTGTACGAGCATTTTTTAGTGAGACCTGAAACTACTGATTCAACATTCTTTATGGTTTTAGGAAGAATGTTAGCAGAAGGTGCAACTCCTTACATAGATGTTTTAGACCACAAAGGGCCTTACCTTTTTTACTTTTTAGAATTAGCGGCTTTAATAAATCCGCTGTGGGGCTTTTATATCTTCCAAAGTATAATCTCTTCAATATGTCTTTTCTGCGCTCTAGATATTGGACATGAACTTGGATTAAGAAAAGGTTATTCAGCCGTATATTTTTTCGCAACATTCATTCTCTTATTTTTAATTCACGACTTTGTAACCTTAGACGCAAGCTTTATTTTTTGCACTTACATTCCCCTTTGGTTATTTGTAAAAGCGTATAAAACAAAGAACTATAAACTATACACTGCGAGTTGTTTAAGCGCGGGATTATCTATTGGAATATTGATTTTTTCACGTGCCACAAGCGCTGCCGTGCCTTGCATAATAGCCTTAGCAGTCTTTCTCCATTCACTTTTCGATAAAGACTACGCTAACCTTCCTTTATACATATTGTTTGGTGTCTTTGGTATCGTCCTAGCTTGTGCAATCCCAATTGTTATCTCTTCTGCTGGCGGTTATTTAGATGAGATGTTTACTTGGACATTTACCAAAAACGGCAATTATATCTTCGCGAGTTTATTTGATTTTTCTAATTGGAGAATCGATAAAATAGGCGTCTTGCTATTTTCGAGCTTAACTATGCTTATCTTGCCTTATTGCATTTATAAAACGCATGAAGAAAAGGAAAAAAACTTCGCTATTATAGTTATTTCCATGATTCTTATTGATGGAGTATTTAACTTGCTTGCCAGCTTGCTTTTGCACCATCTTCAAATGTCATATCCTATATATCTACTTGGTTTTACCGGATTGTTAAATTACGTAAAACTTAAAATTAACAATAAGAGTCAAAAGAAGTCTCAAACTAATTATGGCCAGGTTTTAGCAGGAATATTAAGTGCTATTACAATTATTTACATCTTTGCATTCCCTTACGTCAGCCAATCTATTCTTAACAATTATCCCTTGTATTCTACTGAGAACATATATAAACAACGAGAAATAAAAAGCTATATTGAGGAAAAATACGATGGCGATGCTAAAGTTATCGTTTTAGATTTAGATCCTTCGATTTATATGAATCTAAATACCCTTCCTTCTTATAAAGTCTACTCAAATCAGTTCTGGTGGTATAACACTGATGTTTACCCTAATATTGATAAAGAGCTTGAGACATACTTTTCATCAAAAGATAAACCGGATTTAATTTTCACTATATGTGACATCAACGAAAGTATTCTTTCTGTAGGAAATTTAAATCAAACTGTTCAAGAAAACTACACTCTCTTAGAAAACTACTCTTACTACCCTGTTTGGTACGTTTATGAAGCTAAATAGTTAACTAAAATCAATTGTTTCTCGTGCATTTTGAAAAATTGATTTTTCTAAAAGCAAAATCAGCAAGAAAACAATCGTCCCAAGGACAAAATAATGTACGTGAACCACCTACAAAGTCGTTTGGCCAACATAAGAAAACCCCTTGGTAAACTCACTATAAAAAACGCCACCAACTAAAGCGAGAAAAGCATAGATTACAAACAACACTGGCGGGCTGTCTGCACGGATCACAGTTAGCTACCTATTATGAATTACAAAATTGCTAAAAACCTGTCTGATATTATTCTGAATATGTTCGAATGATTCATGTTTTTTTCTTTTATCTGATAAATACGCACTTTTTAAAATTACATCGTTTAGCCCCTTATTGATATGTAAAGAAAATTTATCATTTTTTAAACCTTAGTTTACATGGCGTAAGGTTTTTAAAGAAGTCTTTGCACACCCCTAGAAAATTAACATAAACTTATCATTTGTAGATGATTTTTGTTGTAATAAATGAAAAAGCGAAGAATGTTTTATTCCTCGCCATCGACTATTGTTTCTATTATTTTTCCTAGTTTTTTAATAATTCCACAAACAAGAGCGTTACCCATCATAAAGTATCTACGCTTATCGCTCATTCCAGTGTTTGTCCAGTTATCAGGAAATTGATTAAGCCTTTCACATTCAATTGGTGTAAGAAGCCTTAATTTCTTTGTCTTAGGATCAAGGATGACATGAGTAGAACGATTGATGGTACCTTCAGATGTAAGCATTGTCCTACCCGGTAAATCCAATGAATCGTTTTCGGACATTGCTCCTTCAGAGTAAGTATATTCAAAACCGTTCTTATCTATCCTTTTGATTTTCTTACTTCCTCTTAAATACTCAAACTTCTTAATTTGCTCATCAGATAAATAATACTTTTTATCCACGCCATCTCTTATAACTATATTGGCAAGCGTTATCGGTTTCTCTAAGATTGGTTCAGCTTTATGTGTATAAACTTTTCCATTAATCATATAGCCCGAAGTTTCAAATGACGCAGCAAAGTTATCGGAAAAATCAACTAAATCATCATATTTAAGAAGAGAAATCTCTTTAATGTCATTTTCGTGTTTAACAATAGAGAATGACTTAGCGAAAATTCCTTTTTCAAATATAATCTGAAATGGAGTTAATTGTTTAGTTTGCTTGTAATAATTCGTTTTTTTATTGTAAGCGAAAATATATGTTCTTCTTCGTCTTTGAGGATGGCCATAGTCAGCAGCATTTATTACTCTCCACTCAACGGCATACCCTAAGTCATTAAGGCATTTAAGCATAATGCCAAAGTCCCTGCCTCTTTGCTTTGATGGTGATTTTAAAAGTCTATCCACGTTTTCTAAAAGAACAAAAGGAGAGTGCTTAGCTTTCAAGATATCTCTAATCTGCCACCAAAGAACTCCTTTCTTACCTTCTATTCCTTTTTCTTGAGAAAGACTTCTAGCAACAGAATAATCTTGACAAGGAAAACCACCACATAAAAGAGTGTGGTCAGGTATATCATTTTTATTTACTTGAGATATATCGACATTTGAATTATTACTTTCGTTAAACCTAGTGTTATAACACTCAAAGGCTTCCTGTGATTTGGTCGCAGGTTCCCATTGATTAGCCCATACAAAAGACCAATCACCATTTTCTATTGCGTGACCATTTTCATCTATTATTTCGATATTATTAAGTCCCACACGGAACCCACCAACACCTGCAAATAACTCGATAACTGTTTTTTTCATCAAATTTGTCACTCATTTCTAACATTGAAAATTTTATCATAATTGTATATTTTGATCAAGAAATATTAAATGCTTTTGATATGAAAACATTTTAAATTTCTAGTAAAAACACGCGGCCTCTGTTAGAATTTTAAATAGAAAACGGTGAAATAAAATGAGCATAAATGAAAATAGTTTGCTCAATCTTTATAGTAGTATAGAGCAAATTCTAGAAACAGCTAATAAAGCCAATCATCATCGTATTAGCGAATTTAATATCAATCATAGAAGCCTAAATAAAAAGGCTAAGGGCTCGATTGGTCAAATAGTGGAAGAAGGCATTTTTCATTATCCTGTAAACTCAAGAGCAGAAGCTGATTTCAATAATCTTGGAGTTGAGCTAAAGGTTACAGGTCTTAAAATGCTCAAGAATCATAAGTTGGCAATGAAAGAGCGCCTGGTCTTAAATATAATCAATTATTTTGACGAAGCAAAAGTTGACTTTGAGCATAGTTCGTTTTGGCTTAAGAATAAGCTCCTTCTCATCATGTTCTATCTTTATGAATATGAAAGAAATGATTCCAATTACATGATTTTGGAGTCTGTTCTGCATAAGTTTCTGCCAAAAGATTTGGAAATTATTAAATCAGACTGGGAGATAATCCATGAAAAAATATTAAATGGTGAAGCGCAGAATATATCAGAAGCCGACACCATGTATCTAGGAGCCTGTACAAAAGGAGCCGATGCCGCCTCAAGCTACAGAGACCAACCAAACTCACATATCAAAGCTAGACAAAGGGCGTATTGTCTTAAAGCTTCTTACATGAATAGCTTCGTGGATAAGGTTTTCAACAATAAAACCTATGAAGAAATTACTAATTTTGATGAAATAAAAGAACATTCATTTGAATATGTTATTAATGCCAGATTATCTTGTTTTTTTGGAAAGACAGAAGAAGAACTTATTGACGAATTTGACATTAATTCTACTGCTAAATCAAGGTTCCATCTACTATGTGCTAAGATGTTAGGAATTGATGGAAGTATAAACAACTCAGATGAGTTTAGAAAAGCTAATATTGAACTCAAAACGATTAGAATTGAAGAAAACGGAACAATAAGGGAACATATGTCATTTCCTCATTTTGTATATAAAAATATTATCAATGAGGACTGGGAAGAAAGCGACATATTCAATAAATTTTATTCGACTAAATTTCTTTTTGTCGTTTTCAAAAAAGATGATGGAAAATATAGATTGAACAAAATTAAGTTATGGAACATGCCTTATCAAGATATTGAAAGATACGTGAAACCAGTCTTTGAGAAGACTAAAGAAGTGGTCGCAAGAGGCGAAATAATAAAGGAAGTTAGGAACGGAAAGTATTTCACCAACTTCTTAGGCTCTACTTTTAATGGCGTTTGCCACGTTAGGCCACATGACCAGCAAGGAATCAACAAGACTAAAAAAGGACTAGAATTACCAGTGCAAGATAAAGTTACTGGTTTGACTAGATATACTAAGCATTGCTTTTGGCTTGATAGAAATTATATTTTAAAACAAATAAATGACTAAACTTGTATATAAGTATTGCATATTTTGAGCCCATTCTTGTTGGAGATTAAATTCTCTAATAGGGATGTTTTCTTATGCTCAAATATTTTATTTTCTTGAAATTTCACCCCATCCAAACACCCTAGTTTTCTCCATTATGGTGAGAAGGAGATATGTGTGCTCTTCTCTGAAAGGGAAAAATTTATGAAACACAAACTTAAATATCGAACCTAAAATCATTCTAACTCTTAAAGTCTTTTCTTATGAAGACAAGCAAATTTTTTTGCACCTTTAATTGTATGCAGAGACCTAGTTCAAGATTTGAAAAGTTTTCAATTCAAATCGAAATTCAAAGTAGACACATGATAAG
>JADING010000009.1 GCA_017694135.1 Candidatus Scatoplasma merdavium | reverse complement strand
TAACTAGCAGGCTAATTATACCGCAAAACCGACTATTAAAAATCAGTCATTTTGTAAACACTTCTAATTAATTATTTAAAAAGAGCTATTAAATCTCACTTAAGGCATTTGAATTAATAGCTCTAAACTTCTTAAATTTACATTTCTCTTTTTTGTTTAATGTTTCTATCGTAGGTCTTATTATATTGATCTACTAACTTCGAATAGTGTTTTTTCTTAGTTGATACACAGCAAGCACACTCACCTGTCGGCTGATGTTTAATTTTTTTATAGATGTAACGAGAAAGAATAAACACAACGAACAGAGAAGAAAGGACGATTACTAATATTTCTATTGTTCCCATAAATTAAGCGTCCTTTTTAATCGGATGGCGTTTATTGTAGTAATAAATTCCATATGCAGCTACGCCGAACAAAGGAAGAATAATAAACAAAGTCCACCACCAGTTACCAATTAGATAAATAGTCGAAGAAACTATGTAAGAAGTGACAACCCAGAAAACTAAAGTTCCTTTAAACTTGTGATCAGGAAGTTCGCTCTTGGCGGTAGATACCGCAGCAAAGCAAGGAATAGTAAGCATATTGAAGGCAATAAAGGCAATCAAACCAGCGGTAGTAATACCAGTGTTTTGAATCATGATATAAACAGCTTCAATTCCATCAGGATCAGCTTCAGGATCGAAAGTAGAAACGATACATGCCGCTAAGATACCGAAAGTTCCAATGACATTTTCTTTTGCAATTAAACCGGTAATAGCAGCAACAACAAACACCCATCCCCAAGTCGAAGATAACTGCGAACCAAAGCCTAACGGAGTAAATATCGGACGGACAAACATACCTAACGAAGCGATAATAGATTCATTAATCTGACTGTCTTCTAAATAAGTCCAATTCCAAGATAAGTGGCAAATGGCCCAAATGAGAATACAAGACACCAATATGATGGTGAACGCCTTTTTAACAAAGTGCTTAAGCTTATCCCACAAGTGAATCATCAACGCCTTAAACTGAGGCAAATGATAAGTCGGTAACTCCATAATAAACGGAGGAATATCTCCTCTCATAACCGTATTGCGCATAATCAAGACAGCTACAATAGCAGTAAGCATACCTAAAAGATACATAGATAAAGTTATGACATCGGCGTTACCAAAGCCCATCATATTAGCTAAACATCCCGCGATAGCAGTCAAAATAGGCAACTTAGCACCGCAAGAAAAGAAAGGAATAACTCTTATTGTTGCTGTTCTTTCATTAGCATCAGCTAAAGTTCTAGTGTTAATCATCGCTGGAACAGAGCAGCCAAAGCCCATAATCATAGGTAGAAAAGCACGACCAGACAAACCAAAACGGCGGAAGATTCTATCGAGAATAAATGCCACACGAGCCATATAACCAGAGTCTTCTAAAATAGAGAAGAACAGGAATAAAACCAAGATCTGCGGCAAGAAAGACATAACCGAGAACAAACCAGCAAGAACACCATCAACTATAAATCCGCTTGCCCAAGACTCAACATTAGCATTCTCCAATCCCTGGCTAGCTAAAGATGAAAGCCAATCGGTAAACCCATTCAGCAAGTTTGCAAGCATTACACCCGGTGAATTGATGCCAGCATCTGTATAAAACAAACCTTCAACAATAGGTACGCCCTCAAAATTAGTAGGAATGCCTTTTGCTTCAAATAGTCCACCAAAAAAGAGGAAGTTCTCAGAAAACGTAAGGTGGAAAATTAAGAATAGAATGGCAATAAAGATAGGAATACCAGCGTATTTATTGGTCAAGATTTTGTCAATTCTATCGGATTTGGATAGTAAAACCCCGGTTTTTTTATCTTTCTTAACATTTTTATTATCGAGAGATATCTGTTTTCTTAACCCTTCGATACGAGAAGATATAAACTTGTATCTAGCGTCTGCAATAACCGCCTCAAAATCATTGCCAAAAGTAGGATCAGAGAAAGTTTCCTTGGCTTTATTAACATCTTCAACTAATTCAGGGTGATTCTTTACTTCAAGCTCATCTAATTCAGCTAATTTAATGGCGTGAAAAAGCGGGTTATCTACACCTTTTTTCTTAAATTGATCAGTGAGCTGTTCTATTAAAGATTTAACTGAGGTTTCTGCTAAAACAGTATAGCCAGTCCTCTTTTCCTTGCTAGCTTGATAAGCCTTTTTCATCAAGGAATCTAAGTTCTTTGATTTCAAAGCTGAAATTGGAACAATAGGTACTCTAAACCTTTTTTCTAGCTCTGGAACATTGATTTCCTGACCGTTTTTCTCTACAGCATCCATCATGTTTAAAGCGATAACGATAGGGACATCAATTTCTAATAACTGCGTGGTTAAATACAAATTGCGCTCAAGATTAGTCGCATCGATAATATTGATAACGCAGTCCGGTTTTTCATCTAAGATGAAATTGCGGGAAATAACCTCTTCAGGAGTATAAGGGGACAATGAATAAATTCCTGGTAAATCTACAATATCTAGCGTTTCATCAAGCTTTTTGTAGTAACCTTCACGCTTATCTACCGTTACACCAGGCCAGTTACCAACATAGGCAGTAGATCCTGTTAAAGCGTTAAATAAAGTTGTTTTACCACAATTTGGATTTCCAGCTAATGCAAACTTTTTCATTATTTAACTACCTTTCTTTTTACTACCACAGCATTGGCTTCAACCTTTCTTAAAGTCAATTCATAGCCGCGGATATTAATTTCTATCGGATCTCCTAAAGGAGCCTTTTTACGAAGGTAAATTTCCGCTCCAGGAGTAATACCCATATCGAATAAACGGCGGCGAACTTGTCCTTCTCCTTTAATAGTCACAACAGTCGCGTAATCTCCAACAGCGAGCTTTTCTAGAGTTAACTCATTAGTTTCTTCCATACTGTCCCTCTTTCTTATCCGATAAAAATTGAGCGAGCAATCTTAGAATCTAAGGCCAAACGTATTCCTTTGCAGACACAAATGACAGTTCCGTTAACCGAAGAAAGAACCGTAAGTTTAGATTTAGGTAAAATACCTAGATTTTCCAAATGTTGCTTAGTCTTTGCGTCAGCAGCAATTCTAATAACTGTTAGCTCTCTGTTAATAGGTGCTAAGTATATCGGCATATTAGCCTCCTTCATTAAGTTAGTTAACCTTAACTAACTACACAATTATTTTACTCTCTTAAAAGTTGGTGTCAATAAAAAGTTAGTTAAAACTTACTAACTTTTATTTTTCATCAAAAAAACTGCTAGAAGGAATCTAGCAGCCAGTAAGTTTACTTTGTTTTAAGTGTCGGGAAGAGAATGACTTCGCGAATAGAGTCAGCTTCAGTTAAGAACATGACCATTCTATCAATTCCGAATCCGATACCGCCTGTTGGAGGTAAACCATACTCGAGAGCATCTAAGAAAGAATAATCGATTTCGTTAGCTTCTTCGTTGCCCTTTAATCTTTCTTCCATCTGAGCCATGAATCTCTTCTTTTGCTCAATAGGATCATTTAACTCAGTATAAGCGTTACACATTTCTTTCTTACCGATATAAAGTTCAAATCTCTCAGTGAATCGAGGATCCTCTTTATTCTGTTTGGCAAGAGGAGTAATTTCAATCGGATGTCCGTATACAAAGGTCGGTTGAATCAAATCATCTTCGCAGAACTTCTCAAAGAAAGCGTTGATAATGTGACCGTAAGTGAAGTGCTTCTCTAAAGGTACTTCATATTTTTTAGCGAGCTCAACAGCTTCTTCGGTAGATTTAACTTCCTTAAAGTCAACGCCGATCTTTTCTTTAATTAAATCGGTCATTGATGCCTTTTTAAATTCTTTAGTGATATCGATATCATAACCCAACCACTTAAATGTTGTTTTCCCGCTAACTTTCGCCGCTAAATCACGGAACAAATCTTCAGCTAGCTTCATCATATCTGACAAATCACCGTAAGCTTGATACAACTCCATAGAGGTGTATTCCGGGGAATGCATAATATCGATTCCTTCGTTTCTGAAGCAGCGCCCTATTTCGTAAACTCTTTCCATTCCTCCAACAATGAGTTTCTTTAAAGAAAGCTCAGTAGCGATACGGAGGTAAAAATCGCGATCTAAAGCGTTGTAATGAGTAATAAAAGGTCGAGCGGCGGCTCCACCTAAAATGGGCTGGAGCATTGATGTCTCTACTTCAACAAACCCTTGATTATCTAAAAAAGAACGCATTTCACGAATGATGGCTGGACGCATAAAGGCGATTCTTTGAGCGTCAGGATTCATAATTAAATCTAAATATCTCTTGCGGAAGCGCTCATCGGTGTCATTTAAACCGTGGAATTTTTCTGGTAGAGGTTTTAAAGATTTGCTCAAGTGGGTAAACTTACTTACTTTTAAAGTAAGTTCTCCGGTTTGAGTCTTCATAACGCTCCCTTCTAATCCGACGATATCACCGACATCAGAAAGCTTGAATAAAGCGTAGTTTTCTTCTCCAACAGCATCGATGCGAATATAAGCTTGCATACGGCCTGTTTTATCTTGAATATGGAAAAAAGCCGCCTTGCCCATTTTGCGTAACAAAACGATACGCCCAACGATAGTGACCTTCTCTTCGTTAGTTAAAAGGGTATCGTGATCGATAGCATCGTATTTTTCATGAAGCGATTTAGCGTTGTCAGTACAGACAAACCTTTGACCGAACGGATCAACTCCAGCTTCTAAATATCTTTCAAGCTTCGCTCTTCTAGCTTTTTCTTGATCGGTTAACTTTTCTTCCATATATAAACTCCTTTATGTGTTCCAAACTTATTATACCTATCAGTTTAAATAATTTGGTAAGACGCCACCATATTTAAGTAATTGACAATTATATAGTGACCTTCTGAATAGGTATTAGTTTGGTTCTTAATTACTTTCTCTATTTGGAAAGACAATGAATTATATTCAACGTTGTCATTAAAATTCAAATCAGTCGAAGAAAGATCGTCTTCAAAGGCGCAATCGAACGCGACTTCCAATTCATCTCCTTGTTTAGTTTTAATTAAAAATTTCTCTTTTTTATTTTTCAAAACAATTTGAGCGAAAGCCTTAAATCCGCTCTGAACTTCAAATTCATTGTATTTCATCAGTCATTCTCCTTAGATAAAACGGTGTATTGATCATCGAAATTAATTACGAGAACTAATGTTTTATCGATCTTTTTCACCTCTTCGTCAAACCTTTTCTTAATTTGATCTTTTTTATTAATCAATTCGTGAGGAACCACCATATCAAAAACAACATTTGTATGAGAAGGTCCAGATACCACCCTTAGATCGTGAATGGTCAAATTCGAATTCACCTTTGGTAAAACAGATAAAACAATGTTTTTGCAATAATCCGTTAGCTTGTCTCCAACCTTAATAGGATCCATATGAATAACGGTTTTAATATGGAGCTTTTCAAAACACTCTTTTTCAAGGTTATCAATGGTATCGTGCAACATGTAAACATCTTTGCTTCCATCCACTTCCACATGAACCGAAGCAAAAGTTACGTTAGGTCCATAGCAGTGCATCTCTAAATCGTGAAGACCAAGCACCTCTTTATTCGAGCGAATAATATCGTTAAATTGCTTAATTACTTCATCGGAAGGTTTTTCACCAATTAATACATCTGCCGTTTCTTTTAATATCTTGATACCAGAATAAAAAATAAACAAAGAAACCACGATAGCTAAGATACCATCTATATAAGTAAAACCAGTGTAATAAGAAATAAAGACTCCTACAAGAATCATCAAAGTGGACAAACAATCGTTCCTAGCGTCAGAACCTGAGGCCTTTAAAGCGAGAGAATCTATCTTTTTTCCTAGATAAAAATAAACGAAAGCTTGGAACAGCTTAATACCAATAGAAACCGCAAGGATAACAACAGTAAGCAAGGGAAAAGAAGAATAGCCACTTCCTGGGGAAGTCAATGACTTCACCGCTTCCATAACAATATTCAAACCCAAAGCTAATATGACGCAAGAGATAATTAAAGAAATGACATACTCTATTCTCTCGTGTCCGTAAGGATGATCAGAATCGGCGGGTTTGTTCGCTAATTTAAAACCAAACAAAGAAAGGACACAACTGCCAAAATCAGATAAGTTATTCAAAGCGTCAGCAACAATAGAAATATTAAAAGAAAGCAATCCAACTAAGAGCTTAATAACAACTAGAACCAAATTTGAAACAAGGCCTACCAACCCGGCAAAAAAACCAACTCTAGAACGAACCTCCGGCTCATCAACATTCGGATAACCTTTAATAAATAAATGTAAAATCATAGTCGTAACGTAAAAATTATAGGCGTTTTTTCTCTTTATATATAGTAAATTTTCTTTAAACTAAACAAAAAGAAAACATTTTTAGGTAAAATAGATAGGCAAGAAAGCTTGCAGACAAGTTTTTTGTTGTAAACTTCAAGATGGAAGTATACAATTTAAAAATGGTATTTAACACATAGGAGATACGCAATGAAAAAAATTGATAACAACGCAAAAATTAAGAAAAACACTCGCTCAGTAACACCAGTTACTGTCTTCAGCCTTATTTCCGCTATCACTGGGCTTCTTTCTTTGCTCTTCTTGCTCGGAAAAGGCGTTACCTTAGAAAATCCTATCCGCTACCCCGAATCAATGAACTTAGGCTCAATTATCTTCGGAACGCAAGTCTTCTTACCTGGAGTTAACATCGGATTGCTCATCGCCTTTATCTCGGTCATCCTCGCTTCAGTTTTAGCCTTATTAACCAATTACAAAAAACAGTTAGGCTTTGTGAGCATCGTCTTCTTCTTATTGGCTGCTGTATTGTGGTTCTGCACCGTTCCTCTTTATGGAAATATGCAGTGCGGATTAGGATATGGTTCTATCTTCTTAGGAATATTTGGCATCATCGATGCTATCTTAATCTTCGTCGGCGCTACTTATCGTTAATTAAAAGCTGTTAACCTCAAAATAGAGATTAACAGCTTTTTTCATGCGCTAGTTTTAATTTACTTTTCTAAAAGGTAATTGATGATAGAAAGTCCCGCTATCATTGCGGTCTCAGCTTTGAGAATTCTTTTACCTAAAGAAATAGATTTATAACCAGAAGTTACAAACAGTTTAACTTCGCTAGGTGAGAATCCTCCTTCTGGACCAAACAGATAAACAACATCTTTGTTTTTATCTATCTGCTCAATTAAATTGTCCGATAGAGCTTCTTCTTCATAAGCAATGAACTTATTAAAAGTGTCAATTTTCAACTTGGCGAGATCTTCTAAGTTAGATAAAGAGTGCAATTTAGGAATAACAGTTCTATTAGATTGTTCTGCAGCGTTCAAAATAATGCTTTCAAACCTCTCTCTTTTATTTTCAAAATCAGATTTAGATACCCTTTTAATTACTCGAGAAGAAACGTAAGGATAAATTTCTTTAACGCCGAGTTCTACCGCTTTTTGCAAAACAAATTCAAAATTGTCCCTTTTCAAAAGCGGGGCAAAAAGCACGCTGTTTACCTTAAGTTCGCGATTGACATCTAACTCCTTAATAATTTTGCACTCTAAAGGATTTAAAGAAGTGAAGCTAGCTAAATAAACTTTGCCTTCGTTAACAATTTCTACTTCTTCGTTTAAGTTAATTCTAAGAACTTTAATGTGCTTTAAAGTATTGGAAGTAAAAACTGCTAAACCGTTGTTTATCTCAGCAAAAAATCTCCTCATAAATCTAATGTTCCTCAAAATTAAGCAATTTCAAAGCAAATTTTCAAAGTCTTAGAGACCGTGATATCTGCTGAAGAAAAATCCGGTCCTTTACTTAGGGCATTGACTCTTTTATATACTGGTGTCGGAGAAGACAACTCTTCAATTGATTCGACTGAAACGATCTTTTTTCCCGCCAGTTTTGCAAGGAGTTCTCCTTTTTGATAACAGGAATTATAAGCTTGTAAATACAAAGAATCTTCAAGCAAACTCTGATATCCATTTAAAAATGTAGTATCGATTTCTTTATCGATAAGTATCTTGCCAAAAGATTCAATTAACTCGTCAATTATTTCGCTTTTATTCATATCTATACTGATTGAATACGAAGTAACAATTTGATATCCATCAAAAACTTTCTCTTCTTTTCGATATGAGTATTTTTGATGTATCGAATAATCTGAAAGCTTTAAAAATAACCCGTATTTACCAGTTATTTCGCTTAATATTTTAATAGATTCATCCATTTGTTCTTTGGATCTTTTGTAATCTAAATCCAAGGATCTCAATGTTATATAAAAAACGAGAGTTCTTATTTCTAACTTCTGAGCAGCCGTTGCTGCAACGTATATTTTTCCCACACTAACCTCCTTAAATAACCAAATGTATCTCAAATTATTTTAACAAAATAATAAGGGCCGTATCACTCACTTACGGCCCTTAAACAAGAAAGAAGAACTAAACCACAAGAATATTGTTCTTAGGAGTTAGAACAAATCCTTAGATGTATATTACATCTATTTGTAACCGCTTTCAACTATTTGTTTACTATTTTTACAATCTCAATCATATTAATACTTATCTTTTTGGGGAATAAATAATCATTAGTTAAAAAGTCTCTTTTTCTTTTTAAAAGGTGAAATGAATAATTATTAAGAATTTATGTAAATAAAAATCAACTTTTATCTATGTCCTTTTTACTTTGTATAAAAACTTTTAGAACTCGTTCTGTGTATTGTAATGTATTTTTATAAATTTTGTTGTATTATTAATTGATAAGGAGGTAATTCATGGCAATAAAATGGTTTTCTAGGTCAGAAAAGGTCGCCTGCGCAACAATTTCAAAAACAAACATTGTTATTAACAAGACCGGCTCATCTAAATGCGAAAACGCTTATGCCTGCTTCATTGGGTATGATAAAGATAACAAGATGATTTATATCAAGCCCATATCCAAAGAAGAATACGATTTAAAAACTTCTTCGCAAGATGAGATGTTCAAGTTATCTGTTCATTCTTCTTATACTCGCATTTCTTCAGCCGCATTCATCAATATGGTTTCATCCCTCTGTGAGAAAACATTTGATAACAACAAATACAAGTGCTACTTTGATAGCGAGTATCAGTCTTTAGTAATCGATTTAAACAAGGAGATTAAATAAAATGGAACAATACATGATTTACATTTGGCTAGGTGTTTTAATCTTGTCAATTATCGTTGAAGCTGCCACAACTTCGCTAGTCTCTATTTGGTTTGCCGGCGGTGCTTTAATAGCGATGATTCTATCTATTCCTTCTATTATTCCTTTTTGGGTTGAAATTATCGCCTTTGTTGTAGTCTCGATAGTTTTAATGATTTGCTTCAGATCTTTATCGTTAAAACTTTTAAAAAGATCTACTACTCGTTCAAATATCGATGAAATCATCGGTTCTAAAGGGGTAATTATTAAAAAAGTGACTCCAATTGAAAGAGGTGAAGTAAAAATAAACGACATCGTTTGGACCGCTATGAGTTACCAAGAAAACGAAACCATCGAAGTTGATACCATCGTAGAAGTTTGCGCTTTAAAAGGAAATAAGCTTTACGTTAAGCCTATAAACAATAAATAATATTAAAAAGGAGATTAAATTATGTTAGCTGCAATTATTTCTGTCTCAGTTATCGCCGTATTGTTAATAGTTATATTAGCATGCTCAATCAGAGTCGTTAAGCAAACGAACAAATACATTATTGAGCGTTTCGGCGCTTACATTAAAACCTGGTCTGTTGGTATTCATTTCCTCATTCCTTTTATTGATAGAGTCGCTAAGAAGGTCTCAATGAAAGAGCAACTCCAAGATTTCCCTCCTCAGCCCGTTATCACTAAAGACAATGTCACAATGCAGATTGATACCATAGTCTTCTTCCAAGTAACTGACCCTCAACTCTACACCTATGGTGTTGAAGATCCTATCATTGGTATTTCAGCTTTATGTTCTACAACACTAAGAAACATCATCGGTGAATTAGATTTAGACCAAACCTTAACTTCAAGAGATATTATTAACGCTAAAATGCGCAACATCTTAGATGAAGCCACTGATGCTTGGGGAATAAAAGTTAACCGCGTTGAAGTCAAAAACATCCTCCCTCCGAAAGATATCCGCGACGCTATGGAACGCCAAATGCGTGCAGAACGTGAAAGAAGAGAAAAGATTCTCTTAGCTGAAGGTAACAAGCAATCTGCCATTTTAAACGCTGAAGGTGAAAAGCGCGCCGCCATCTTGCGCGCAGAAGCCGACAAAGAATCTCGCATTAGAAGAGCAGAAGGTGAGGCTGAATCAATTTTAAAAATCAAAAACGCCGAAGCGCAAGGTATCGATTTACTTAATAAAGCGAATCCTATTCAATCAGTCTTAGCATTAAAATCATTAGAAACTCTCTCAGATATCGGCAACGGGCAAGCCACAAAGCTCATCGTTCCTTCTGATATGTCAGCTCTTTCTTCTTTAACTGCCGGATTGACTGAAGTTGTTAAAACCATCACTGAAAGCAAAGAAGCTCAGAAAAAATAGCTGATTCTTGCTAAAATATCCATATGGAGGATTATTATGAAATTAAAAAAATCACTTTATTTAGCCGCCGCTTTGTTGCCTTTAGTTTTAACTTCATGCGATTCTTCTGATAACGGTGTTGAAGTTACTAAAGAACAATGGGAAACCGCCTTTTCTGCTGAAACTTTTGAAAATTATACCGCAGTAGTTTACTCGTCTTCTGAGCAAAGCATTTCTATCGCTGGTGTTAATCAAACTACACAAACAACAACCAAAGGAACTCAAACTCTCAAAGTTGATGGTAATGAGTTTGATGCGAATATTGAGTTAGAAACACCTCTTCCTATCGATAGTTCAACCACTGCTGATCAAATTACTTACAGCGCTCGTTATAACGCTGAAAACGCATTGATTTTATCTGTGACTGCCTATTTGGATGAAAAGGAAGTTTTAACCCGATCAAACGAAATAACATCTTCATCTGTAACAAGCTATTTATTCGATTACGAAATGTATGCTCCCTATTACGATATGCTTTCTTATGATAAAGGTGCTTACTCTTGCAATTTAAGTGGTAATGATATCGCTGAAATACCGGAAATTAAAGATATGCTTGATTCTTTAGCTGGAACTGCTACTATCGACTTAAGCGGATTAAATTTTTCTTTAAAAACAGTTATTTCTGAAGATATGAAACCCGCATCTCTCGATCAAAATGTCACTGGAACAATCGCAGCTTCTGTTATGGGAATTACAACAAACATATCGATAAATTCGGTGTCATCAACTACCTTCTCTAACTTCGGAACTACCGTCTTAGAAGACTAATGATTCTAACGCTGAATAAACTCTTATTCGGCGTTTTTTCATGCTTAAAATTCCCATTGATTAACTCGATAAATACAGGCTAAAAATCAAGAAGCCTGATTTTTAAAATAACCAGTTTTCCTTTAATAATCTGTAGTGAATAGGCAAAAGCTGAAATTTTAAATCTAATTATTAAAAATATCGATAATTATTATGTTTTTAACATTTTTAAATCTTAATGAATAAATAGTTAGTAGAGTAGGCTATTTTATTATTTTCCATACCCCCGTCTTATCTGAACCACTTCTTTCAAGATACCCTTTATCTTGTAATGCTTTTAAGTAACGTTCAATAGTTCTCTTGCTCTTTTTAATAATTAAAGAAAGCCTATCTGCAGTTAATGTCGGATTCTTTAAAAGTTCTTCTAGAATCTTTTTTTCTGTTTCATTTACACCGACATTTACACCGACATTTACACCGACATTAACCTTATTCGCAACTTCTTCATCAAATGGAATTGTGATTAGAATATAGTTATCATTAATGCTAAATACATCTTTACCATAACGTTCAACGATTGTAGGAATACCATGTCCGGTATGATCAACTATATCTAAATCAGAAAATATTTTCATTAATGCTAAGTTTCTAGGTTTACTAATTCCAGCAAAGAACTCACTAATAGATAAATTATGAGGCAATCCACCATGAGATAAGATTTCTAATCTATTACTAAAAAATGAAATTTGTGGTTCTGAAATACTCCAATCATTATGTACAATCGCATTAACTACTGCTTCATTAACGCTATCATAGTCAAATAAATACTTATCTTGTCTTGGTCTAATGGTAGTATCTGAAATACAGATATTTTCAGCTTGAAGTCGGTTCATCATTTGTTCATAAGCAAATAAAATAGATTTATTACCATAATTACTTCTTTGAGAAAGTGAAGCTTTATCTTTGCCTTCAAATTTAACAAATATAAATGAGAATCGGCTATCGTCAGACAATAGTTCAGCCATGGTAATATCAACGATACAAGTAAAGTAGTCTAAAGTGTTAATTTAGTGTTTCGAATAATCGTTTATCTCCTGTTTCGGACTGTTTCGTTTCTCTAGTGGGGTAAACGTTTATCTACTCCCCTAATCGTTGAGCAAGTGGGTAAAAATCATGAATTTTGAACATTTAAAGTAGCCTAAACCACAAGAGCAACGATTGCAAAAAAGCCCCGATTTCTCGAGGTTTCTATACTTAATTTCGACACAGCAGATTGTATCAAAATATAACTACAATAGTGTCTTTGTGCCATCGTTTTGATACAAAACGACACCCCTACTAGCAAAACGAAACTCTTACTAGACAAACGAAACCCCTATAAAGTACTGGTTTTATCGATATTTTCCATAATATTGCTCTTCGCTTGCAAGTCTTGCTCTTATCGCCTCTCTTTTAGTCTTGAATCTTCCAAGAAAATGAGCCTTCCTTTAAAACATGATCTGAGCAACCCATAGCTTCCTGTTCTTATCGTAATGGACTCCCCTAATGCCTGAGGAGTTGTTTGTGTTCATCTTCCTATCTTTCTTAAGAGCGCATTTCATCGTCCCGTCAATTAATCCTCTATCAAGTGAGGAAAGGCTCGCCCTATTATCATCATTTTTGCATCTACAGTAAACAGTCGTTACACAACGGCACTTTTATTTAATTTTGCATAAATTTACCACGAAAAATCATATCAGCGTTATGCCCCTATATTTATCAGAATTCTTCCATTCTTCATAACTACTATAAGAAATGAATGCATCATCTTCATCACTACATTTTTGAACCAATAAATTCCAAATACCAATATTTTTATCATCATAATCATCGATACAACAATAAAGTAAACTAAAGTAATACTTTGAATCAGTAGTATATAATTCACAAGCAGCCATAGG
>JADING010000081.1 GCA_017694135.1 Candidatus Scatoplasma merdavium | reverse complement strand
GGCTCCTTATCACGTCCGCCACATCTTAGTTAATATCGATGCTGGAGCTGCTGATATTTACAACGGAACCATTTCTGAAGATGACGCCAGAGATCTTTCTAACGTCGTCACCCGTTTGGTCGAAGGTGAATCTTTCGGTTCAGTAGCCCAATCTAAATCAGAAGACACCGGTTCTGCTGCTGTCTTCGGCGATGTCGGCATCATGGATTTAGAAACCAGCTTTGTCAATGAATTTAAGCTCAACTTGTACACTTACGATGCTTATTTCAATCCGGAAGTTTCAGACAAGCAAAATGTTATCGACACTACCTTCACTTCCGATACAACTTTGCAAGAACAATACGAAACTCTTCTCGGCGGCAAGGTCTTCGGTATCCCTTATTCCGCTGTTGTAGCTATGGATTATTACGCTGATAAGACCAGATCTGACACCGGTGTTGAAGTCACTGATGCAACCGCTGTTAACTATCCGCGTAACGTCTTATTTAACAATTACTTTAACAATCACTCCCTCTCATTTATCTATTTAGATGATGTCAGCGAAGCAATCAAAGACAAGCATTCTAGCGATTATTACACTCAGGGTGTATACGATGCCGCTAACGCTTCTAATAACTTCCAGACAGTCGATGGTATTTCAACCAACTTGAAGACCTACACTGAAGAAGGCGACAATCACGCTACTGGCGTTACTAATATCAGCGGTTCGCACAAGATTCTCTGCGATGAAAACGGCAATCCTATCTTAGTTGCCCGCGCTGGAACTGGAACCACTTCTTCCGACAGCGAAGATGATTCTTCTTCTGGCTATCAAGGTGTTCACTTTATCATCGTTCAAAAGAATCCGTTCACTGATATTGAAGGAGAGTATGAAACTAAGGAAGCTGAACTCGAGCACTACTACAACCTCGACATTCCTTCTACCACTACTTCTGATGGTCAAGGAAGCGGCGAAACTTACATCTCTTTCATCAATTCAACTGACAGAGACAACTACCAAGAACGCGCCACCGCTATCAAAACAGAAATTGACAACGTTTATTCTTCCGAATTCACTTACCGCTTGTTCAACGAACAACTCGCAGCTGCTGAATCTGGTAATAACGCTAACGATGTCAAGATTACAGTTAATGAAGATATCAAGTCGGCTATCACTTCTTACATCGACACCGAACTTTACAACAACGCTTTGACCGAGACTCAAACTTACGAAAACTCTTGGAAGTCTTTCATTAGACTCTTAGAAGTTGCCAACACTTATTCCAAGCGTATTATTCCTCTTTCTGGTATCGACGCGTTTAACAACAACCAGATCACCGAATACAACAATGTCAGGGCCGGTGAATCTGCTGGAAACTAACAGGAGGTAATTAGATAATGAAAAAAAGATTTCTCAAATTAGCGATGCTCTCCTGCTGCTCGCTTCTCCTCGCTTCTTGCGATAGCGATATTATCAATCTACCTTCCGATAAAGACGATCCTATCGTCACTATCGATAAGGATGATAACAACGAAGTTACCGATAACACAAAAGAAGATATCTACAATTCCATTGAAAGCTCCATCGATAAAAATGAAGTTCAACTCAATAACATTCTCTATGATTTAGCTAAAGAACAGTACTTAGTTGACGACTTTGCTATCGATAATGACACTTTGAATCAACGTCTCCATGAAAAAATGATGGAGAGCGCCCGTAACTCTAGTTACACTACCGATTACGAGTTTGATGAATTCAAGTTTGCTCTCACCTTAGTCCAAGATCGCTACACCATTAAAACTAAAGCTGGCAAGACTGATTTAGAATCTTTAAAGGCTGCGGCTTTCAAAGGTGTCGTAACACCGGAATCGGAATTCGAAGATGTCTTTAACCTCGACTACTCCGATTATTTCACGAGAAATTTGACTCCTGAAATATACCGTCAGTATCTCATCGCTTACTACATCTACAACCAGTCATATTCTTCAATCGGTACTACTAACGCTAGAAATGTCACAGCAGTTAAAATTACCGAAAGAACGGATTTACCTGGCCAGGGTATCAAACTCATCAACGCTTTCTACAATGAGTTTATCAACAACAAAGCCGCTACTATGGAACAAGCTGACTTAAAACACCTTACAACCTTGTGGAAAGGTGTCGATCTCTCTGAGGAAGATCAAGCCTTCTTAAAAAAGTATAACATCTCTACCTTGGCTGATCAGATTGAAGAAGAAGTCAAAAAGATTACCGATAACGAATACACGACGAACTCTTCTTTAGAAGAAGAATACACCGGTTCTTACACTTATCCGGTCTCTTGGGGAAAGACATTGGCTGAAAGAGAACTTCAACAGCAAGAAATCTACTTTGAAGACACTTACCTCTCTTCTGATGGCTTATCCGATTTACCTGACGCTTTGAGAACTAGAGTATTCTCAACCAACTATTCAACCGATACGGAAGCAATCGAAAATGGTACCAGACGCGATTATTCGTTCATCATTACTCACAACGATGGAAATATGTACCGCTACACCACTCCGGAATATACCACCGCTGGTGTCAATCCTATCGCCACTTACGATTCTTCCACTTCGTCTTATTACATCGTACAACTTCACTCGATCGTTACTACTTCACGTATCACTCAGAACGCTTCTGATTCAGATGAAGTCAAAGACGAAAAGCGCGCTCTAGCAATGGAAACAGCTTACGAAATGGCAGCTCAAGACACTTACAAGACTTCTGCTATTACCTATTTCCTAACTAACAACACCATAGACTACTCCGATCCGGATTTCTACGATTACATCGATTCTACTTATCCGGATGTCTTCGAAGACTAATTAGCTCTTAGTTGTACTTTAAAAGGTCACTGTCTTTGATAGGTAACTCAAACCCTAGAAATTAGGATGAGCTACTTATCACGCGGTGACCTTTTTAATTTATCATCGCTTTTAATCGAGGATACCTGTCTAAATCACTAGTGAGAATATAAAAACTTTTCTTATCGGCAAAACACACAATCCACATCTTTTTAGTCTTAATAACTCGAGTAATATCAATCAGCTTTTCCTTGTGAGAAATTAATGTGAAGTCAGAATATATCTTAACCTCAAAACAGTCGGGAAAAACACCAAGTTTATAAAACCATTCCCTTTGGCGTTTCTCTTCTTTTTTAACGGATATACAAATTGAAATTGGATAAATCGCAAAAGCGATTAACAACAGAATCGTCAAGGCGAAAGAGAGGTAACCAAGCCAAGGAATATTTATAAAGTCGAAGGCGAACCAAGTTAAAAATAAGCCGCAGAATATTCCGATAGCTTCAGTAATTAGAAGCGGCCTAATCAAATTTACCAATTGCTTTATTAAGTCTTTAGCACGCAACTTATTAAGGATAAGTATATCGGCACCAGCAATTTCTTCGCTTGGATTAAAATCGCTAAATTCAAGAAGTTCTTCTTTCGAGATACCTAAAGCTTGAGAGATATCCTCTAAGGCCTTTGAAGATGGATACACGCTCCCTTTTAAG
>JADING010000080.1 GCA_017694135.1 Candidatus Scatoplasma merdavium | reverse complement strand
AAATATAAAAATATAAATAATATAGAAATACTCGTTCAAGATAGCCGAGATGTAATTTATGATAACCAGCCACAAATGTTCGGCTTTAAAAAATCACAAGGAGCAGAAGATTTATCAGGTGTTTTAACCATTAAAAATTTTTATGAGGAGCTGAATTACTTTTTAAACGAGCGAAATATATCCTTATTAAAAGACGATCGATCTGGATTTGATATAAACAAAGGCTTTGGAAAAATACTCACCAATTCGGTTGAACAATATATCAGAGAAGCGTTTAATATTGCTACTAAAGAAAATAGAAAGGCCAACACTTCCCTATCCAGGACAAAAAACTATCTGGAATTTCTTTCTTTTCTCAACAAAGATTTAAAAAGCACTCAAGTTATAGGTTCTGGGCGCTCAAAAGAACCAAAAGCGCCTCCATCTGGAGCAATTGATTTTGTTCGCCCTAAAATAACATTAACCGTCGGTAAGAAATACGATCTCAAATTAGATATTAATAAAGATCTAATTAATACTGGTGATATTATCGATATTAATGCTTATGGAAATGACGAACAATTCGCTTCTTTTACCAAACAAATAACCATTAACAGTGATGACTTATTAGATGAAATCCCACAGAAAAGTATACTTATCGAAGGATTAAAAACGACTGGTGAAAACAGCGTGCTTCTCACCGCATCCTGCGCAGGTACTACATGCCGTTGCGAAGTAAAAATAATTGAAGATGAAATAATCTATCCTCAAAATGGCATTGAGTTTGAAAAACATGAAATGACAATAGTACCAGATGTAAGGCACAAAAAAATCAAACTCTATTTTGACAAAGAGTCAATCGAAAACAAAACTGTTATTATTTCTGATAATTCAAATGGAAAGCTTTCTTTCCAAAGTCATAACTTTAATGTTAACGAAGGAACAATGATAAACGAAAATATCGGATATTTTGTTATCGACTTCACCGGTGGCGATCTAAACGATCAATATAAAATAATCGCAACATGCAATAACTTTTCTGATGTGTTAGACGCCAAAGTGTCTGCTTTTTCATCAGAAACGCACGGAAAACTTGGTGATATCGCTGACTATGAACTGTGTGATGACGAATATGTTGGTCAATCTTTCTACGATCCGAGAGATCATAAAATCAAAATATTGACTAAAAGCACTATCAATAATCAATTCGTTAAAGAGTGGAAATCAAACCTCTCTGGCAAAGAATTACTTTATGTTATTTCTCTTGTTTGTGAAGAAGCAGCAAAGCTTCACACTGATAAAGAAAAAAGCAACGGGCACATAGCCGAAAACGATATTGAAGATTATTTAAATAGATTGGCAGTAAAAAAAGCCGAATATTTCGATAAATTTATTTCTTTTACTGAAACAAAAAATAAATAACCTCAATACATTTACTTTTCAATAAATCTATTATGAGAATATTTATTCCCTTTACCAAGCATCAACAGCCGTAATCCCTATTATTTTTACAAAACCAACTGTTTTGAATTAAAATAATAAAGTGAATAAATTAATCGATATTCTGAAAAAAGCGATATTTCCTTCTTATCTTTATATCGCTGTTTGCATCTTGGTAGCATTAGGATTTTTGAATTACAGTCTTCTTAGTCCTGATCCTTTTGTTTGGATTATATATTTAGGATACGCAGTTTACGCTTACACTTTTCTATTAATCGTTTTAAAAATTCCTTCTATTATTAAAAAATACAAGGAACTAAAAAAGACTAATAAGTATCTGATGAAATACTTTTCTGATCCAAACTTGAGGGTAAAAATCTCTCTTATTGGGACTTTCAGTATCAATATTGCTTTCGGTTTCTTCCAGCTGTGCTTAGCTATATTTTACTCTTCAGTCTGGTTTTACACCCTGAGCTTCTACTATTTTGTCCTTATTGCTGTTAGAGGAATTATTCTTCGTAAAATTTCAAAAAGCAATGAAGAATCCCTAAGTTTAAAAACCGAATACAAGTATTATTTGTTTTGCGGTAGTTGCTTACTAATCTTAACTTCAGTCCTCTTTGGTATATCTTTTATGTTTTTAAATCACCAAGAAGAATATTACACCGGTGATACAATTGTAATTATTTCTTCTGCCCTGTTTACTTTTGTAACATTAACTATCTCTATCATTGGCTTAATTAGATATAAAAAATTTAATTCCCCTTTATTAAACAGCGCAAAGATCCTATCTTTCATCTCCGCTATTGTTTCACTGCTATTCTTAGAAGCTTCAATGCTGTCCGCTTTTGGAGACAGCGCCCAAGAAGAACAGTATTGGAAAGTTAACTCTATTTCCGGCTTTGTTGTTTCTGTTTTAGTTTTAAGCATATCAATTTATATCATTGTCAAAAGTCTTTATAGCATTAGAAGAATATCTCAAGATTCAAGTTTAAATAACTTTAAATAATAAATAAATTAAGAGATTTTATTTTACTTCGATTGAAATTATACTATAAGCATGATGAATTTATTAACCGACGTTGATTTTGTTCAACCGACAAGAAACTTCTCATTGGCTTATATCATTTTAGATTCTCTTTTTATTGTTGGCTTTGTAACTTTGCTATTTCTAAACAAGAAAAGAATAACGGCTCTGTGGTCTCTAGCCGGTGGAATTCTTTATTTTATCGTAGATTTTGGTATCTTTTACGCCGCGCTAAATTCCCGTGCCATTTATTCTTACGCTTTTAGTTCACCAGATAGTACAGCTTTGCTAGATGCCACAGGAACTGGCCTAGTCCTCCTTTGGATGTCACTTAGCTATGGAATAACTAATTTCGCTTTCATTTGGCTTTGGCTATCAAAAGACAAACACGCTTTAGAATATACTGCTTTAATAGTTGTCTTTTGGATTTGCTGCCCTTTGATTTCTAGCTTTATAAACAATTTAGCTCCTGACATCATTTGTTTCCAGACAACTAGAGGAACAGATAAATATCACGGGGTGATGGGTTTAATTATGTTGGTTGGTTATTTCATCGTAATAATCATGAATATATTAAATAAAAAAGGTGAAAGAATCCCCATTGTTAGACTATTCGTAATTGGCTTCTTAGTTCAGTTCTTATGGGAAGCTTCTTTGCTAGTTTTCGGTATCAGAAGCCAAAATTACGGCGGAGATTTTTACAGACAGATAATGACTCTTTTACAAGACTCATTAGTAGAAACAAATCTCGGTCTGCCTTATATCTACTTTATTCACAAAGCGGTTACTGATAGATATAACGATGATTTAACTTCCAAAAATCTCAGTAGAAACTAATCCATTGAAATAAAAAAAGCCTATTTCTAGGCAAATATTAACACATTGAAACAGTCATGTATCAACTGATAACAAAATAAATGGAGATGAGGAGAATCGAACTCCTGTCCAAATAGAGCTCCGCAATAACCACTACAGCTTAGTTTACCAATTTAATTCAACCCCTCTTGATAAACGGGAGAAATAGGTTGAATTTGCCGCTTCAGTTTCGCTGTCAAATCACGGCGAGATAACAGCTATCTATTCTTTTTTAAGCCTCCTAAACTCCGAATAGAATAGCGAGGTTTTAGAAGACTTCGCGGGAGGTAATACTCCTAACTACTCAACTAAACTAGCAAGCAGCGCAGGCCATCATATTGGTCTTCGCGAAAGGGATAAAATTCTTTTTGGCATTTATCGTGCTTAGGTGTTTTAGTTGTACCACAACGCTGCGTTTACGCTCCTCTCTACCTGTCGAAACCTTGACATCCCCGTAGAAAGTACCCCAAAGGGTATTTATATTCTAATAATGGTTAATTAAAAAATCAAATATCAATATCTAAATTGACTTAACGTTTATAAAAAGCTAGACGCTATATTTATAGCAGTTTAAAACCCCGGTTTAGTTAGACCGGGGTTTGTATCAAATACAGTTAATTAGAAATAAATATCTGGACTATAGTAATAGCCACCATTTTCTCCTTCATGCTTAATTTCAATGTATTTACTAATAACTGGTTTTCCGTTAGATATATAAATAGATACTTTAACAGAATAATTGAAGCTTGAAAGCTTAGAGATAGTGTATAATTTGCCACTGCTTCCGTAGTAAGAAAGCTGCATGTAACTATCGTACTGATCAAAGAACTTGGTATAGTACATCTCAAGAAGAGACTTTTGTGAATTAGCATCAAGCAAGTCGAAATCTCCTAAATTCAAGCTTCGTTGTAAACTTTCTTTAGCTTCTTCAAGTGAAGGAATAATACCGTGTGTATCTTTCAATTTATATTCATCATAACTGGAATATCCATAATCCGACCCAATACCAGTGTCCGCGAAATCAATGTCTCTAACCATTTGACAAGAGCTGACGCGACCGAGATTATCAAATTCAACACCAATCATCGCATCAATATGAGCTTCAGCCAAAGTGGCCATAAGTGCCATCAACTCCTCAGTAGTAATGTTAATGTTCCCTAATTGAACTTCATACATCGTTTTGATGGCATTTAAAACATCTTTAGATGCATCAATATAGTAATAAAATCCTCTTCCTTCTCCAGTAGATACAGGAGGAATAATTGAGATTATAGGAATATCAATAGATGAATCTAAGCTGTAAATACCTCCGCTTTCTGGATTGGCATAGGAGAAATCGAGACTGAAATATAGTGTGAAATTAATGTCACTAGAAGGTTTTGCCTCAATAACAAAATAGTAAAGTTCGTAAGGATCGCAATACCTAAGGATAGTGTCAGAAATATCAATAGTGTAATCTCCACTAACATAATAAGGAGTAAAGCTAGTTATTAAATAACCTTTACTTCCGTAATAATCTGAAGCATATATGTTAATGCTAAAATCTTCGATATAACTTACATCACCAGATATATCAAATATGAAATAAGTGGGATCATCATTGAAGAAAATAAAAGGATGGGCATCTCCATAGCCAGAAACGCTATCAGGAGAAACTTCTATTCCCGTTCGATCAGTTATCTCTTCTGCATAATAGTAGTTTTCAGCGTAATGGGCTTCGATGACAGTGTCACCAGTTAAATTTGCCGTAAAATCGAATGGAACATCAGAATTTTCATAGTACCAACCAGTAAAAACATAACCGCTTTTTGAAGGGTTGCCAGGATACTCTAAATATTCGCGGGAAGTCTGTCCATCATCGTAAAGATAAACTTCATCGTAGAAATAATCTTGAAAGCCATACATGCTTCCGCCATCAAGATCGTAAGTAATAGTGGCTGTAGAAATATCTAAATCCTGTTTTTTCTCGGTTAAATTATTGTAAGAATAATTTGAGTAATCGATACTAATATCAGGATCACCAAGTGTATCAGCTACATCTCTACGAGTATCTCCTAAAGAGATTTTATCAACTTTAGCGTAAGAATAAGGACCAGAAGTAGGAACTAAAACTACAACAAGAATAAGGGCGAGAGCGAGGGCGGAAAACACACCGCTAACAACAATGCCATTTCTTCTTTTCTTTCTTCCAAGTGCAATCTCTTCCCCAGTTTCATTCTTGTTTTTAACAGCATTATAAATAGCTTTATAACGAACAATAGCACGAACCGGTTCAATCATGACATTGCGATTCGAACGATCGTAAACAACTGCTGAAAAGATATCCGATTGGCGGCTTCTAATAACAATACCCCAAATAAAGAGAATTAAAGAGACGCTCGCAACTAATAAAGCAATGTAAGGGTTAATACCAGTTCTAGAGATCACATAAAAAGGATCTATAACAATATAATCGAACTGACCATGACCAAGCATCACAACCGACAAGAAAACAGACGCAAACAGAATGTCAAAAAAGACAAAAAAGTTGCTGACAGTAAGAGCAGTACAAATCGTCTTCTTTTTGTTTAACTGTTTCCCCGTAGTCTTCTCCTTTGTCAAAGATAAGCCCGCACCAACACGGAAAAATGAAACGATAATACAAATAGCACTTATCGTTAAATAAGAGCAGAATATTAATCCCAATAAAACCGGCGGCATCCCACCTAAATTGATAGAATAGGAAGAAGAAGTCGCGCCAACAAAAACAGAAACAAACGCCAATACAAAAACAGCGTAAGAAAGAAGGATGAAAACAATACGAGGAGCATCTGACTTAGCGAGCTTAACCGCTAACTTCACTTCTTCTTTCGTTACTTTTTTTCCATTTTCATCTTCTAAAGAAGGAGCATCAATTGAACTCTCTTCATTGTTACTGTGAGATTCTTCTTTCTTTTCCTTCTTTGTAAAGATATACTGTTTTCCTTCGTAAGGTACAGCCTTCAAAATAAAACGATCAGTGATAAACGAAGCGACAATTAAAATAATAAAGATAATACTAAAGGCAATAATGCAAGAAATACCGCTTCCCGTCTTCGCCATATCCATAGAATTATCTTTAACCCACGATGAAGCTACGCAACCGATAATAAATAAGATAAATAGCAAAACTACTTCAATAGCGGCAAAAAGATAACTGGCAGGAATCTTCTTTAAATAGATAGCAGCTTGAGCTTTTCTCTCTTTAAAGAAAGTCAAAAAGGCATGGATGGACGAAACAATCAAAAGCAAAACATTAAAGATTAAAATAGCAGTGACGTGTGTCTTCGGATCGTCAACACCAGCCATCATGGTTAAAGCATCGTAGCAACTTACGCTTTCCGACATTCCCATATACGACATCGTATAGTATCCGCCGCAGAGGAACAAGAAAGTTAAAACCGAAAACAACAAAGACAAACAAACAGGAACAAATGGAGTAAAATGCCCGATTTTTTGGACGATAGCATTTTCCTTAATAGAAGAAACAGAAAAATCTTTTTTCTCCTTGGCAACTTTCTCCTCGGGTTTATCAATTCCCGACTGTTTTGTTTCACCTAACTTAGTTCCACATTCTGGACAGAACTTACCGACAAATTCAGTTCCACAAACACGGCACTTATTAGGCTTAGTAGGATCTAAAGGCTCTTCCCACTTTGTCCCGCACTCCGGACAGAACTTACCGACGAATTCTGTTCCGCAATTCTGACAAACGTGTTTAGAAGAGGCTTCAGATGAAATTTCTGGCACTTTTTCCTCGAATTTAGTTCCGCACTCCGGGCAAAACTTTCCTTCGAATTCAGTGCCACATTTATCGCACTTGTGCATATGCACACCTCCTTATATTAGAAAGGTATTCCCCACGCCTTCAAAAAGTCAAGGCTTTTATTTAAATTTGTTTTTTGAGCATAGATTCATGAACTATTGTAATTTAATAACATCCGAAATTAACTGCATATTTGTTCGTAATAACATCAGCATTTCTGTGATTTTTAACAATTTTAAAATAAAATGTTAAATATACTTAAACACGAAACATGTCATTTAATAAATG
>JADING010000079.1 GCA_017694135.1 Candidatus Scatoplasma merdavium | reverse complement strand
AGAGTAAACTGCGTATTTGACAGCGAGTTCAGAAAGCTTGTCGACATCGACTTTTAAAACGGTAATATCAGGATTTTCATCCGCTATCTTTTCAAGAACTGGGGAAAGCATCTTACAAGGCCCGCACCAAGTGGCAAAGAAATCGACGATAACCTTGCTGTTATTAGCGATTTGAGTATCAAATTCGGCTGTTGAATTAATGTGAATAACCATATTAGTTACCTCCTAGACACATTATATAAATGATATTTCATCTTCAGCAATTAAGATGCTTAGAGCAAACTTGCAATTAGATATAGCAGCGCAACGTGGAGAGGGTAATAAGCGTAGAAGGATATGTTAAGTATCTTGTTGTTATATCCTCTTTTGCCGTTGTAAAAAAGCAAGAGTACGCTGGCAATTACCCCGTATGACTCTACTTTAAAAGGAAGGATGTTAGCGACTGGATACTGGTTAAGTTGCCACATATCAGCAAACATAAAGAGAATGTAAACAACAAAAGTCATAACGAAGGCGAGGATGTTTTGTTTCTGTCTTAAAATATCTTTTTTCATCAAAACTATACCTTCATCGCTGAATTCGGTTTTCTTTCCTAAATAGGTTAAATACATGTCAGCGCCTTTTTCAGCAAATAAATAGGCCAGCATTAAAAGCATTGCAATAGCTCCACCATCGATTCGAATAGGGAAAAAGGAGAAGTCGGTGAGAATAGAAACAACAATAACTGGGATTGCTAAAAATGATAGCTTATTTTTCCTTAAGATTAACGATAAGGCTAATACGCCAAAGCCAAGGCTAGTTAAAGCGTTACCGATGTATTGCTTAGAAAACAGGTAATACACTAAATCTATTGCTACTCCTAAAACAATTAGCTTTAATGCGTAGATAAAATTATTGTGAGAATGAATAGCGCCCTGTGTCGAAAGAAAACAGAATAAAGGTAAGGCTAGCCTTCCAATTATTCTCAATACTTCATAAGAAGTAGAATCGATAGGAAAAAAGAAAAAACCTATATGGTCGATAGTCATAGCTACGACAGCAATTATTTTTAATACGAGTGAATTTAAAACCTTAAGGTTTAATTTTTTTGCGGTGTTTTCCATATTTTTTATTGCAATAACAATTGAATAACGATAGAGAAGAACGACAAGGTGTTAACGAAAATGTGGCAGTAAATGGATTGATTGATAGAGAGGTTTTTCCAATAAGCGTAAGAGAGTATGAGCCCGCCTAAAATATAGGAAGGCAAATTGAACAATTCGTTGTATAAAACAAGGTTGTTTCCTGAGGAGATTCCACTTATTACTCCTTCAAAATCAAAGTGGATAAGAGCGAAAAGAACCGGGGCAAGGATAAAGGCTAATTTGACGTTGACTCTCCTCAGCGCTTCAAACAGACCTAAGCGGTAAGTAATTTCCTCGCATACCGGCCCAATTATGCAAACGACAAAGAAAACCATGATAGGGTTTGTACTAATCATGCTGTTTATTCCGCTTTGGTTATTAGAGGTTCCAAGTATAATTCCCGTGCTTTTTTCAACTGCCAGTTGAATTAATGTCATGATAATGTTCAAAGCAAAATTACAGACTAAGTAATAGGCAAACCATCTGCCTGCGTAAGATACATTCACCGTGTTTTTAAAGCCCAAAGCTTTGTCTTTTAAGTCTTGTTTATTAAAAAAATAATACATCGTTAACAAAATCGCTAAAAGCAATACGTAAACTACCGCATTGATAAACGAGCTTACTAACGCTGCGTGAGAGGAAATGTAATCCTCAGGTAAGGCGGCAATAAATATAGTGTTAGTTAAAGTGCCTAGGAGTTGGAATCCAAAGCATCCCATTAAGAAAAATAAGACACATTGAAGCGTCGAAATGGAGTGTTTTTCTTTAATGGGTTTATTTTGTTCTTCGTCGTAAAGTATCATTTTTCCTTCCTCAATATACTTGACAATATTAACACAAAGGAAGGAGTTTGTTAAAAGCTAAAGTAAATGATTTAACTTAAAAATAAATGTAGTTTCATATATAATTAAAAAGAACAAGGACAATTTTATTTTATGGAACAAATACTTCAGTATATAAATTGGAATTATCTGTTTGTTTTTGTCGCTGTTTTTGCGCTTATTGGCGCGCTTATTGGCTTAATAAGGGGCATTTATAAAACTTCGACGAGCTATATAGTTAAAGCCATTCTTATTTTAGTCTTGGTTTTAGTTACCCCGAGCATTACTAATTTAGTTAGCGGAATAGATGTTTCCAGTCTCGTTTCGGAAATTAATTTGAATGGAAATACAATTCAAGTTACTACTATTGATGAAACATTAATACGAGTGATTGAATCGCTTGATATGTTTGAGGCTAGCGAAAGTGTGTCGGTTTATGAAACTGCTGTTAGTATGGCGCACTCAATTATTTCTATCGTTGTTTTCTTGGTTGGCTTGCTTTTGATTATTCTCCTTCTTTCTCCTTTAGTTTCTTTGATTGTTTATCTTCTGACTTATTGTATCTTTGTTTCTAAAGAGAGAAGGAAGCACAAAAAACACCGTTTTGTTTCTGCGGGCGTTGGTTTTGTTTGCTCAGCGGTTGTCTTTTCTATGTTTTTGTTCCCGTTTTCTTCAGTTGTTGCGGCTGGATCTAGAATCGCTTCAACAATTAAAGATCACCAGACTGAAGATCTTACTGATTCGGATGTTCAAGCTATTATTGACTTGCTAGCTTCTTATGAAGATTCTGCCTTTTATTCAGCTTTGAGCTTTTATACTGATGATCCGTATTCATCGATTGACCGTTCTTTTATGTCAAAGGTTACTGAAGTTACTATCGATGGAGAGAGAACCTCTTTTTACGATCAAATAAGTGTTCTTACCGCTTTGATTACCGGTATTGATGTTGACTTTTCTATCGATAAAGATAGCAATGTCGTTATTAATCTAAATTCGCTTTTGTCACCAGATACTATTTCGGGTATTTTAGAACCTTTGTCTCAGTGGCAGACTTTGATGTATGTAATACCCGCGATTGCCAATATGGGTATTAACCAAGTTAATTTGGATGTTAATTTAGATTTTTCGACAATCGATTTTTCTGCAACTCTCGATGATGTTAATGAGATTTATTACCAGCTTTATAACGCTGGATTAATTGACGATTTTGTTATTCCTAGTCTCACTCAGAATTCTCAAATAAAAGAATTTGAGATTGATTATTCGAAAAAAGAGAATTACAAAGACGCGATTAAGACAGTTTTAAACAACGAAATTATTCACGACAACTTGCCAGTTATTTTAGCTAATATTGCTAAAACCAATAATGAGACTTTCCCTTATTTAAGCAGCATTGAAGACGTATATAAAAATTTGAATTTCACTGAAGCGTTTGATAACCTCATCGATTTCTTGTTTGATGGTATGCGTTTGCTTAACATTACGGTTCTAAGTCAAGATGTTATGGATACCTTTGTCGATGATTTATTGAGCTTGATTGAAGATCCAGCTCAAATTGACAATGTCAAAGCTCTTCTTTGCGGTGGTGAAATCGATTTTTCTCTCGGTGCTTTAGAAAAGAGCAATGAAAACAATAAGACCACGACTGAAGGCTTGCTCAACAACGCATTGTTCTCTTCTAACATTATTGATTTCCCTGAGTTTTTAGTGTCTTTAACTTCTTCTATTGATTCGTTGAATCAGTTTGTGACAGAAGATGATTTAGTTTATATAGGCGAAGAAATCGAAAAGGGCAACTTAGCTCAGTCCATCGCTCCTATTATTGATGCCATTCCTAACGCAATGAAGCTGTTTGATAAATTTGACAGCGAGAGTTCATCTATTGATCTTGGTGATAAAGAGACTATTGATATTGTTTCTTCTTTACTTGATGATTTTAATGAATCGACGATTTTGAAGAATATTTTGCCATCGGTTCTTGAACAAGTTGTTTTTAGCGCTTTTGAAAATGAAAACACCTCAATTTTTGGTTTGACTGTTAGTAACTTTAATTTCAATCCGAAAGATGACGAAGGTAATTCGATATTGATTTCTGAAGCGAAGAAGCTACTTAACATCCTGGGTGATATATCTGACCTTCAGAAGGTTTTTAAGGATTATCCGTCAGGTATGGATGCTATTAAGCACATCGACCCAAATTCGATACGTAATATTTTAAATACCGCTATTGAAAATGAAATTATTAATCCTGAAGTAGTTATTGATGGAGTCAATTCGGTTAAAAATCACAATATTGAAGTTTTGGTTCGCGGATTGTTCAGTGAAGAATCACTGAGCGATATTGGTTTGTGCTTGCCTGATGATTTGTCTTCAATCGATTGGGAAAACGAAGTTAACGTTCTTGCTGAATCTATTGAAGTCGTTCAAAAATACATCGATTTCTTTACCGCTGATACTGTTGAAATCTCTTCTTTGACTTCATCGATGATTGATGAAATACTTTCTACAATATCTAAATCGCAGTTGTTGAGGGGATCTATTTCAAGCATTTTAAATCAAAAAGTTGCACCAGAGCTTTCAAAACTCGGAATAAGCATCAATTTTAATGTTGTTACTGATTGGGGAGATGAGGCAAAGCGTCTTGGCGCAGTTATTGATAATATCAATGCTTTAGGTATTGAAAACTTCGAAAATGTCGATTGGATAAATCAAGACGTCGATACTATCAATGCTTTGCTTACCGCTTGCGCTTCGTCTTCGATATTTGCAGTTAATAAAGACAATTCTGGAAATTATACCGATAAGTTTGGTGATTTGATCTATTCGATATTATCTCAAACGGGAATTGATGAAATGATTGGCATTTCACTTGATAGAGATAGTTTCTCGATTGTCGCTAATAGCATTACTGGAGAAACGAAACCCGATTTCGCTTGGGTTGAAGCCACATCTTCTTCCGAAGTTTCTATTGATCCGGAAAACCCTGATTCAATTAAGTACACAAGAGTTGTAACTACTTCAGGAGAAATCGCATCGCTGTGTGATATTTTTAGAGAGATTAAAGAGTTGAATTTATTAGATAGCGATATCTTAGAGAATCTCACTGGCAGTCAGCTAGCGGAACTTTTAAAAACTGTCGTTAACTCTAAGTGTGTCAAGATGTATCTCCCTTATGTTTTAGATTACGCTTTACATAAGGTCAATGACATTAGCCTAGGAACTGAAGGTGATCCAAATTTAATTTTAAAAATAACTGAATTGAATCCATACGCCTTGCTTAAACTTTCCGATGCTGAATTAGATTCTGAAATCGATAGCATTGGCAATCTTTACGATTTAGTTAACGACGATAGATTGGTTACGATTTCGGAAGGTGGATTAGAAAATATTCCTCAAGAAGAAGTCGATTCCATGTGCGAGTTTTTAGATCAGTTGTTGGTTACAGCTTCTTCACTAAACATCTCTAATACCGCTAGGGTTGGAAGTAGATATTCTTTCTACGACCAGCTTGTTGCGAAGTTGCTTCACTTTGTTACTATCGATGAGCAGATTACCAATTTGAGCGCCGATCAAGCGTATAATGGTATTCTTCCTTTCGTCGAACAAATAGATAATTGGGAAGGGCAAGATGGCGAAATTTCTAAATTGGTAAACATGTTTAGAATCGTTTTAGAAAACGGTATTAATTACGCTAATTTCTCTTCGCCTGCAGACATTCAACCCGAATCTGTTGGTTTGTTATTTAATCAAATAAATGAGTCTGAACTCTTGCATCCGGCTGTTCCGCGTATGTTTAATCAAATGCTTCAGACAATGAACATCAATAATCTTTTGACAATTGATGGAACGCAATACCGCCATTACAACACGGAAGTTTACGTTCATTATTCTTCCGACGCGGTTTCTTTCTGGGCAAATGAAATCGACCAGTTGGTTAAGATGTTTTCAGAACTTAAGAATTACGTTGGTGAAGATGGAGATTTATCTTTTGATAACGTTCAAATCGGTGGTGATGAAGGATTGAAATCTTACGCGATTTTGGGACCGATTTCAAAAATGCACATTTTTGATAATCTGCGTGGTTACATCGTTTATTTACTTATCGATCAATCTTCGGGTGTTGAAAACTTCGATACTTATCTGCGCGATTTAGCGGTTGAAGACATCGATTCTAACATGTCTAATTTTGGACCAGCGGAAAGAATTAATAGCCTTTTGTTCCCGTATGGAAAAACTGATGAATATCTGCAGACTCAGTGTGAAATACTCGACCAGTTTATACAAGAGATATCCGTGCTTTCTAACGTCGACTTAGATGATATGACTAGCTTTGGTGAGACTGTTTATAACCTGGGTATGTCCTCTTTTAAGTTGACTTATGAAAACGGCGTATTGAACGTTGAAAGATCTTATCTGTGCCAAGAAATTCTCTCAAAGGTTCTTTCGGATAATTTCGCTGATATGGTCACTGAATCTGAAGAAAAGATCAATTTCTTTAAGACCTTCTTCTATGCGGATAAACCTTTTGGAGATGATTACCTCTACTTTAACATTTCCGAATTGCAAGCTATACGCGCCTTGGCATCTTTAGTTGCGTTAGAAGATCTTGCCGACATGACTGATACTGATAAGATGATTTCATATTTCAGTGATATTATCAGTGCAGCCTTTATTGAATTAGGACCGGATGTAAGTAGTATCAGCGCTCCGCAGCTAAGCGATAATCCGAGTCAAGAAGAGCTTGAAAAAGCCTATTTATACCAAGTTTATACTGATAATTCTTTGACTAAATACGTAACCTTAGATGATTCTTCTGTCCGCTTGTTGAATTCTCGTATCGCTATTGAGATGATTGATTACTACGCTGGAAAAGTTAATGTTATCACTTATAATTCGAACCCTATGACTCTCGCTCAGTTAATAGAGTATTATAACCTAATCAATTATGATGACCCTATTGACTTTGAAAACGAGTCATTTGAAGCTTCCACGACGAAACTCATTGATTTGTACACAAAAATCGTTAAGGGTCAGTTTATACCGCCTTCTATCGCTTAGGTTGTTTCTAAGGCGATTTAACTACAGTCAGTTTATAGAATTTCAATTTGGTTTGGAGCAATCTAATTGCGATGTTAGTTTTGAAAAATAATCTTGAAGTTTTTAAAGAGGTAAGTAAGTCAAAGTTTTACGCATACGCTTTTAAGGTTGAAACAATTGATGAGATAAAAGCGAAAATCAATGAAATTAGAACAGAACATTCTAAGGCGCGGCACTGTCTAGATTGCTACTATCTTTCCTCGTCTAATTTAGAAGCTAAGGAAGATGGTGAACCAGTTAATGCTATGCACAAGATTCTTTCTCTTATTCAAAAGATGGGAGTACATAAAATCTTAATAGTAGTCGTGCGCTATTTTGGCGGTGTGCTATTAGGTGCTAGCAATCTTGAAAGAACTATTATAAATTTAGTTAGTGAGCTTCTTAGCGAAGAGAACTTTCAAGAGGAAGTGATTAAAAAAAGATATCGTTTTCTTTGTCTTAACTCGTATTATTCCCAGATAAAAAAGATCCTGTTACAAGAGGGAATAACAATTCAAAATCTCGGTTTTGATACTAATAAAGTAACAGGGGAATTTTTCATTGATGAAGTTCCTGAGAATTTGATTGGATATTTCATGGAATTAGAGGAAATTAAAAAGAGCTAAAATATACCATCTTTTGTTTTAATAAGATATACTTTAAATGAAAAAAGGAGATTTTTTTGTGGCTAACAGTTTTGACCAATATAACCATTTTAAACAAGATGTTCTCTTTGAAGTAGCAAAGCTCGCTTACGAAGGAAAGTTGAACGAACAAACTCCAGATGAAGTAGCAAAAAAGCTCATCTCTCATTCTGAACCGAAATGGAGATGCTGTATTTACAAAGAAAGAGAAATTATTCGCGAAAGAACAAATTTGGCGATGGGTAAAGATCCGGAAGGAAACGAGCCGAAAAACGGTCAGTTTGTTTACGTTTTAGAAGCTGCTTGCGATGATTGTAACATTCATAGAGTCCGCATCACAGATAACTGCCGCAAGTGCTTGTTTAAACCTTGTCAGAAGGCTTGCCATTTTGGAGCTATTTATGAAGGCGATTCTAAAATGCATATTGCATACGATAAGTGCAAGGCCTGTTCAATGTGTGCTAAGGCTTGCCCTTACGGAGCGATTTTGCTTTCTGATCGCCCTTGTCATAAAGCCTGTCCTACCGGTGCTTTAAAATACATCGAAGGTCAAATCGCTGAGATCGATGATCCTGATTGCGTCAACTGCGGACGTTGCTCAGCTTCTTGTCCTTTTGGAGCCATTTCTGAGCTTTCAACTTATACGGATGTTATCAAAGCTATCACTGAAGGGAAGAAAGTAATTGCTATGGTTGCCCCTGCTATCGTTGGACAATGGGGAAAAGCATCGTTAAAGCAGGTTTATTCCGCTTTGTTAAAGATTGGTTTTACTGACATATTCGAAGTCGCTCAAGGAGCGGATCTAACAACGAAGCACGAAGCCTTAGAAGCTTTGGAAGCTAAGAAAGAAGGAAGACATATTACTACTTCTTGCTGCCCGGCTTTCGTTTCATTAGTTCAAAAATTCTACCCTGAAGTTTATAAGAACCACACTTCAGACGTCTTGTCTCCGATGGCTATTACTGCAAGAATGGCAAGGGAAAAATACCCTGATGCTATCAATGTTTTTGTTGGACCTTGCGTAGCTAAGAAAGCGGAGAGATTACTGCCTAAGAATATTAAAAATATCGATTATGTTGTGACTTTTGAAGAGATCACCGCTATGATGAAAGCTAAAGATGTTGATCCTTTGAAAATGGCAGAAGATGGAGTTGAGGTCGACAACGGTTCTGCTGCTGGCCGCAATTTCTGTAATACTGGTGGTGTTGCCGCGAGTTTAAATAAGTACCTTGAAGAAATTGGCGAAACTGAACGCCTTACTTTAAAGTGCGCTAATGGGGCAGATGAATGCGTAAAATTTGTCAAACAGTTAGCGAAGAATCAACAGACTGAAGATGTCTTAGAAGGCATGATTTGTGAAGGAGGATGTATGGCTGGAGTCGATTCTCAAGCTTCGAACATTTTCTTAGTTAAGAATCACGCCAATCAAGAAAATATCAAGGCGCAAGCAACAAAGATTGAAACAGCTTCACAAAAGTACCCTGATGTTATTTGTACCTTCAACAAAGAG
>JADING010000078.1 GCA_017694135.1 Candidatus Scatoplasma merdavium | reverse complement strand
TTTTTATATAAAATTGTGGGGGTATGTATTTAAGGGTTATTTTTTGGTTTTAGGTTACCTGTTTTGCGCTGAGTCAATGCTTAATTTATCTTTTTTAACAACTGGTTTTCGCGTTTTTGCATCTTAAATATTGTGCCTTTAGTCAAAACTTCCACCAAGAGGAAAATGTTACAAGTTTGTTGTGCTTGCAAGCGTAAGTTTGTTTCGCTTTTTTCTATCATTCGTGTTTTGTCGTTTTTTTGAGTTGTTGATTAGTTTGTTTACAACATTTACAATTTTAGACGTGAAGAAGTGAAAGGGGTTTCATTATGGCAAATTTCCTGTGATAGCTGTTATTTAATTATTCGTTTAGAAAATTTGGGAACGGAAAAAACTTAATTTTTAAAAGAAAGGAATTCAACATTTCATGCAAGCACTAGCTATTATCTTAGCCGTGTTACTGTTGTTATCGTTGATTACCTTCGTCTACTACTTGATGAAGGGTGGTAACCTTATTATTGGTTTGACGATAATTTCAGTCGCATGGTTCTTGTTTGGTACTATTTGGTCTGTTACTGATCTTGTTCACGCTTGGGATCCTGCTGTTCATGGTGGTGTCTCCGGCCCTGGCTTCTTTGATGTTTGGGCAAACATTGTCGGTAACCTTAATACTGTCTTCTCTGACGGTCCTATCGGCTACGGTACTACTACCGCTATCATTATCTTTGCGTCTTGGTTCGGTAGAGTCGTTGTCGATACCGGTATCGCTAAAGCCTTAATTCGTAAGGTTGTCGAATTATCTGGCAGCCGTCAACTTGTTACCGTCTGCTTAGTTTCTGTCGTTTCGGCGTTAATCTTCACTTCCATCTTCGGTCCGGGTTCCGTTATGGCTATCGGCGCGATCATTCTCCCGATTCTCTTATCAATCGGTGTTTCTAAGAAGATTGCTGTCGGTTCATTTATGTTCTCGGTTGCTGCTGGTATGTACGTTAACACTGGTTATTCGTCACAGTTCTCAGGCAACGGTTTATTCTCCGCGATTTGGGACCTCCCAGGTTTCATTTCTGACTTCACCATCTGGACATGGCTTTCATTCTTAATCCATGTTGCCATCATGCTTGGTTACATTTTATTCAACTTCCACTTTGCTAAAGACAAGGTCAAAGCTTGGGCTATGACTTCCGCTGAAGCTAGTGATGATTATGAGGTTGATGAAAACGGTGAATCTCCTGAAAAGCCCGTTTCCAACTGGACATTCATCGTTCCGTTTATCCCTATTATTTTCGGTTTAGTTATCACCATTCCTAACTTATTCTTACCTGAAAATGACACCACTAACAATGTTTATCACAGATTCGTTGAATTTGCTCCGATCTTCTTGTTTATTGTTGGTATCTTCTTTGGCTTGTTACTCACAGGAAATCTCAAGTCTTATAAGAAGGCTGTTGCCATGACTCAAAAAACCCTCTTCAACGGCTTCTCCGATGTCGCTTTGTTAATCGGTATGTTGTTGATGATGAACTGCTTCTCCACTGCTGCTAACAAGTTAGCTGCCCCTATCTTCCAACAAGCTTTAAACGGTGGTTTGGATTGGATTAACGATTATCCTTGGATTATCTTAATCATCTTCATCGCCTTAGCTCCGGGTGCCTTATTCAGAGGTCCGTTCATGGTTTGGGGTTCTGGTATTGCTGTCGCTTCCGTTTTAGGTCCTATCATTGCTTCTAACGCTTCTGGACTCACTCCGTTACTCTTAGTCTTGTTCTACGTCCAGCCTGTTGCCATCACCGCTCAGTGCTGCCCGACACAGTCTTGGGGTATGTGGGCCTTGTCGTATTCGAAGTTAGAACCTAACGTTTACATCAAGACCAACATCGTTTGGGGTTGGGTCACTTGCGGCATTGTCATGGCCTTAGGCTATCTGTTGTTAATGCTCTAATCCACAAACAACAATCAAATAAATTTAGTGTAGTCCAGCTCTTTAGTGGGCTGGGCTACTGTTTTTAAAAAAGGAGCCTCACCAGAGGAGGAATAGAAAGAAAGATTACTATGAGAAATATTCGTATAGGTATTGACGTTGGTGGTACACATACAAAAGCTGTTGCCATCGATAATGCCGATAACTCTATTGTCGGCGAAGCTGAAGTTAAGACTACACATCATCACCCTAAAGGTGTCGCTCAAGGCGTTATTGACGCTTTCAAAAAATGTATCGAGAAAAATAACATTTCTCCGGATGAAGTCATTTTCATCGCTCACTCCACAACCCAAGCTACTAACGCTTTAATTGAAGGCGACGTCGCTAAGGTTGGTATTATCGGTATGGGCGGTGGCGGTTTGTCTGGCTGGATGGTTAAAAGACAAACTAAACTCCAAAACATCGATTTAGGTAACAACAAAAAGATTGAGGTTTCGAGTCGCTATATCAATATTAAAGATAAGAAGACTTCGTTTGCGACCAATGTCGACAACGCAATTAACGATTTAGTTGCTGAAGGAGCGAAGGTTATCGTCGCTTCTAAGGCTTTCGGTGTCGACGATATGAAAGAAGAAAAAATCGTTTCTGAAGAAGCGGAAAAGAAGAATCTACTTTCCACTGCTGCTTCTGAAATTACTAAGCTTTACGGCTTACAAGTCCGTACTCAAACTGCCGCTATTAACGCTTCTATTTTGCCGAAGATGTTAGATACCGCTAATTCCACTGAATCTGCGGTTAGAGAAGCCGGCGTTAAAGTTCCGCTTATGATCATGCGTGGTGACGGCGGTGTTATGGAAGTTAAAGAAATGAAGAAGCGTCCTATTTTGACCATGTTATCTGGTCCGGCTGCTTCTGTTATGGGCGCTTTAATGTATCTCCGCGCTTCTAATGGTATTTATTTTGAAGTCGGTGGTACTACTACTAATATTGGTGTTATTAAAAATGGCCGTCCTGCTGTTGACTATTCTATTTTAGGTGGCCATCGTACTTACGTTAACTCATTAGATGTTCGCGTTTTAGGTGTTGCTGGTGGTTCTATGGTTCGCGCCAATAAAGAACACGGTGTCATTGATGTCGGTCCTCGTTCCGCTCACATTGCTGATTTGGAATACGCTGCTTTCACCGATCCTAGCTTGATTGATGATAAAGCTTCTGTCGAATTCATCAAACCGCGTGAAAATGACCCTGATGATTACGTCTCTATTAAATTATCTAACGGCAAATCTATCGCTATCACCAATACTTGTGCCGCTAACGCTTTGAAGCTCTTAGCTGACAATGATTTTGCTAAGGGTTCTTACGAAGCTTCTTACAAGGCTATTAAAGTTTTGGCTGATTACATTGGTTCTACTGTTGAAGAAACTGCCACAAAGATTTTGGAAACTTCTTGCAACAAGATTAAACCGGTCATCGAAGAACTCATTGCTAAATACAAGCTCGAAAGAGATCAAATCGTTTTAGTCGGCGCTGGTGGTGGTGCTGGTACTTTGCTCGCTTACACTGGTAAGTTGATGGGCTTCCGTTGCCAGATTCCGCCTGATGCTGAAATCATCTCCTCTATCGGTGTCGCTTTGGCTATGGTTAGAGAAATGGTTGAACGTACTATTCCTAATCCGACTTTGGAAGATATCGCTGCTATTAAGAAAGAAGCTAAGGCTCGCGCTATTCAGTCCGGTGCTGTCCCTGATTCAGTCGAAATCTTCTTAGAAATCGATGATACTACCCAGAAAGTCACTGCTATCGCTATGGGTTCAACCGAAGTTAAGACTACCGATTTACAAAAGAGAGTCGATGATAAAGAAGCGCTTGAAATTGCTAAAGGCACTTACAACACTCCTAACGTCGAAGTTAAGATGGCTTACACTAACGGAAAGACTTTCGTTACTGAAGCTATGGTTAAGAACTCTCGTTCTCTCCGTATTATCGATTCTAAAGGCTTCGTTAAAGTTCAGCGTTCTGAAGGTGATTTAGTTAAGACCACTTTCGGCAAACTTAAACAAGCTGTTAAAACCCTCTGGGATACCTGTGGTAATTTCTCCTCAGAAATCCGTATTAATCCTGATATTTACATCATTAATAAAGGTCGCGTCATTGACTATTCCGGTTTAGCTACCATTGAACAGGTTGTCGGTTTAGCCACCATGGAATTAACCGATTTGAAACCGGAAGATGAAATCTGCGTTGTCGGTGGCCGCAACGGTGTGATGTAATGCAATATGAGGATCGAAGATAAAGTAAAAAAATTCATCGATAAGCCAGATTTAGATTACTATTTGAGTATGCTCAATTCAGCGGGAGCTAACAAGTTCCCGCTTGAGCAGAAAAAAGAAATTATATCCAATGTAATCGCTGTCTGCGAACAGTTTAAAGATGAACTTAGACGTGATTTTGGTGAAGATAAACAACCGGCATTTTACGCTCAAATGCTCGGCGTCGATGTTGTTTATATAGAAGAGAAAGATTCTTTTGCTCATAACTACATCGGTAATTATTCACTTAAGAAAAAACAAATATCTATCAATATGTTTGTTTTAAACAAAATCATTTCTTACATACGTGAAAACTCTTTAGAGAATTTGATTGATGAAAGAAAAGTCGCTCAAACTGTCATTGCTCACGAGCTCTTTCACGCTATGCAGGCAATTCATCCGGACACTTACGTCGATACAGCGATGTTCCCGACAAAAATACTCGGTTTTATTAAAGTGAAAACTAAGCTCTCTGTTTTGGAAGAAATAGGAGCGGTTCATTTCTCTAAGATACTTACGGATTTGCCGTTTAATCCGCTGGTATTTAATAAGATTTATTCGTTTACTGGTTCAAAATAGAAAAATAGGAGGAAAAATCTATGAGAATGACTTTACGTTGGTACGGTAGCAAATACGATACCGTTACCTTGAAGCAGATTCGTCAAATTGCTGGTGTTCACGGTGTTATTACTACTCTTTATGGAAAACAAGCCGGGGAACTTTGGACTTTAGATGAGATTCTCGCTTTAAAGAAAGAAGTTGAAGATTCTGGTTTGGCCTTAGATGGTATCGAATCTGTCAATATTCATGATGATATTAAAATCGGCCGTCCTAGCCGTGACAAATACATTCAAAATTACATTGAAACTTTAGAGAACTTAGGTAAAGCTGACATTCATTTAGTTTGCTATAACTTTATGCCTGTCTTTGACTGGACTAGAAGCGAACTCGCTAGAGTTAGAGCTGATGGCGCCACTGTCTTAGCTTACAATCAAGATGAAATCGATAAGATTAATCCGCAAACTATGTTTGATTCTTTAACTAAGAATTCTAATGGCTTCGTTATGCCTGGCTGGGAACCTGAACGTCTCGCCCGACTTAAAGAATTGTTTGAGGCTTACAAAGATGTGACGGAAGAAAAGCTTTTTGATAACTTGGTTTATTTCTTAAAGGCTATTCAACCTGTCTGCGAAAAATACGATATTAAAATGGCAATTCACCCGGATGATCCGGCATGGCCTATCTTCGGCTTGCCGCGTATTATTACTGGTAAAGATAAGATTCTTAAGATGCTCAAAGCTGTCGATGCACCGTTTAACGGTCTTACTTTGTGCACCGGTTCTTTAGGTTCAAATCAACACAACGATTTAATTGAGCTTATTAAAGCTTGCAAAGGGCGTATCCATTTCGCACACGTTCGCAACTTAAAGTACAACTCTCCTCGTGATTTTGAAGAGGCTGCTCACTATTCATACGATGGATCTATCGATATGTATAAGATTATGAAGACCTTGTATGAAACTGGTTTCGATGGAGTTATTCGCCCTGACCATGGCCGTATGATTTGGGATGAAAAGGCCATGCCTGGATATGGTTTATATGACAGAGCTTTAGGTGCTTCTTACTTATTAGGTCTTTGGGAAGCTATCGATAAAGCTCATAAAGGAGAATAATTAGCGATGAATTTAAATATAAAATCGCTTCCGGAAATTGCTAAAGCGGGAATACAAGTTCCTGAATATGACGTTAAAAAAATGCAGGAAGAAACCGTTGAGAATCCCATTTGGATTCACTTCGGTGCTGGTAATATTTTCCGCGGATATATCGCGCGCTTACAAGATGATCTTTTAGACAAAGGTTTAGCTAGTAAGGGTATTATCGCTTGCGATACTTTCGATGACGAAATTATTCAAAAGATTTATATTCCTAACGACAATCTCACTTTGTTAGCTACTTTAGCTGCTAATAAACCAACATCCTATCGCGTTGTTGGTTCTGTAGCTCAAGGTTTGGTTTGCCATCAAGACTACAAAGATTACAAAACTATGGAGAAGTATTTCTCTAATCCTTCTTTGCAGATGGTCTCATTTACAATCACTGAAAAAGGCTATGCATTGAAAGATATTAAAGGTGAATATACTCCTTTAGTTCAAGATGATTTTGCCAATGGACCGAGCAATGTTAAGCACGCTATGTCATTGGTTTGTTCTTTGCTTTTGTGCCGCTACAAAGCTGGTAAGTATCCTATTGCTATTGTCAGTATGGATAACTGCTCTCACAATGGTGAAAAGCTCATGGATTCTGTTTTAACTGTTGCGAAAAAGTGGTTAGAAAAAGGCTATGTTGATGATGGGTTCATTTCTTATTTAACCGATGAGACTAAGGTTTCATTCCCGTGGTCTATGATTGATAAGATTACTCCTCGTCCGGCTAAGGAAGTTGAAGAAGAAATCGAAAAGCTCGGTTTCACAAATATGTCTCCAATCACTACTGCTCGCCACACTTATATCGCTCCGTTTGTTAATTCGGAAGTTTCTGAGTACTTAGTCATTGAAGATAAGTTCCCTAACGGACGTCCGTGCTTAGAAAAAGCGGGTGTCTATTTCACTACTAGAGAAACGGTCAATAAAGTCGAAACTATGAAAGTTACCACTTGCTTGAATCCGCTTCACACAGCTTTAGCTGTCTCTGGCTGCTTGTTAGGGTATACCTCCATCGCTTCAGAAATGGAAAACGAAGATTTAGTTAAGCTTATCAAGGGCATTGGAAGTGAAGGTATGAAGGTCGTTGTTGATCCTGGCATTATCTCTCCGCAAAAGTTCTTAGATGAGGTCTTGTATGTTCGTTTGCCTAATAAGGCTATTCCTGATACTCCTCAACGTATCGCTACCGATACTTCGCAGAAAGTTCCGGTTAGATACGGCGAAACTATCAAAGCGTATTTAGCTAGTAAAGAATTAAACGAAGGCGATCTTAAGTTTATTCCTCTTGCTATCGCTACTTGGTGCAGATACCTTTTAGCTCTTAATGATGAACTTCAACCGTTTGAACTTTCTCCTGATCCGATGACCCCGGTTCTTACTAAGATCGTCGAACCTATTAAAGAAAGTATGAAATACAACGGTGAACTCAAAGAGATTCTCTCCAACACCACTATTTTTGGAACAGATATTTCCAAATTAGAGCTCGGCAAAAAAGTTGAAGAATACTTCATTTCTATGCTTGAAAAGGATGGAGTTAAGAAAACCATTCACGAAGTAGTTAACGCTTAATTTTCGTTAATCAAAACAATTTAAGAACTCATCTTGAACTAGGTGGGTTCTTTTTGCGTTGTTGTAACTTTTGATTAAATAACTTATTCTTAAATTAAGAAGAACTATTGCTGGAGGGAAAATTATGAAACGCAATACTATTTACGCATTATCTGTCTTAAGTTTATGTTTATTATCATGTTCGTTTAAACAGTCAGAAGCAATTTATCTTCCTTCATTGATTAGAAAGGAGAAATAAATATTATGGTAAAACAAATTCTAATTTTATTTACAAATGTATTTTTACTTGGTATGCTTTCTTCGTGCAATGATACCAGTAATAATTTGCCTGAAATAAAAAACGTTGTTACACCTGCTACAAACGCAAATTTAGATGGTAAAAACCTTTTGTTTTCAATTGATAACAGCAATTATTCTTTAGATTTAAGATCGTTCAGTTTTTATCCAGTTGATAAAGCTACGTTCGGTTTTGAAGGATATTCTGCCGATTGCTCATTCAATCAGTCTAAATTAAATGTGAGAGTTCCGCGTTTAGATTTAATTAAAGCGGAAGATGGAACATTTAGTTTAGATGGAACAATAAATATTAACGGAAATCCTAATATTTATTCAGTTAGAATAGATAATTTGTCAGATTTATCAAGCTCTTTTAATTTAAAAGAAACTGAGACTGCTCCTGAAATATTGTTAAATCAACAGTTGTTTGAAAGTTGGTATTTAAGAACTAATACTGAAATTGATAACGATGCTGTTTTTAACTATTACGATGATGATTATCAATCTGCTACTGGTATTTCGAATTTGAGTCTTTTAATCGATTCACATAGTAGGATAATTAACAATTCTAAGTTTGCCTTGTCTAAGACTGCGTTACCTCCTGAAATTAAATCTAGTTACTTTACTAAAAACACTACTTTTACCGCCGCTGGTTACGGGTGCGTATTGTTTTTGCAGACTACATTGATTCAAGACACTGACACTGTCGATAGATATATGACTGATGTTTCCTTAGTTCAAGTAGTTAACGAAGATCAATTTGTCAGCAGTAAGCTATTAGCGGCAGAACTAAATGTAGTTGAAGGGATTACTTATTTTGTTAGTGTTGAAAACGGAGTTCCAACGTTTGAAAGAGCAATTGTTAACAATACTTATAAAATTAATAACGTTGAATTCGCTTGGTTACTTTCTAGTGAAAATGATTTAGTGACTTTTTCTAAGAATATATATGCAAGTAAAAATAATAATGGGCGTGGAAGTGTAGATAGTACTAGTTTTGATGCGCAAGTTGGTGTCGCAGATAAATCTAAATTCGATGTTGAAAACAAAGATGAAATGATTAGTTTACTTGATTCAACTTCTGATATTTCAAATTTAACAGATTATACAGGTGGAAATTTACCTAGTGGCACTACGTATATTAAAGCTATATTAGACAGTTCTGAATATATTAAAAACTATGGTTTAGGTGTAAATTACGCCACATCTACAGATGAATTTAGCGATTACGCTAATTTTAGAGTGAATTACCGATTCGATTTAAGTAGAGAAAATATTTGTAATTGGATTGGTGATTCTAAGTACGATTTTCTAAGCTCTATCAACGGATATACTGGTGGGCACATATATTCAGATAGAATCACGCTTCTAGATTTTTTAGATTGATGGCTTTATGTTAGCTTGAAAAGCTCGTTTTGTTTATTGAATTTGACTTTTAACCTAAGTTTAGCAGTTGTAGGGCTAAACTTGTGGCGTTATTTCTGAAAAGAAAAAAGATATCGCTTTATTTAAGTCGTTAGGTATAAAAAAGCGGGAAATTAACGGAATTTTCTATTGTGAAATAAGTTTTTTAATACTTTTCTGCCTCCTGATTTCTTTTGCTTTAGGAATAGTAGCAGTTAATGTATTTAATAAATGGGTTAAGTCTAATTTAGGTATTTCTATATCAGTTTTGAACTTTAATTATTTAGGTATTTTAATATCGCTCCAATTAGCTTACTTCTCGGTTTACTTTTAACTTATGTTCTATTAAATAAGGTTAAGAAAGTCGATATAAGCGTAGCTTTAAAACTAAATGAATAACGATTTTAGATGTTTTGACAATATGTATGTGCAGAAGTAAGAAACAATTACCATGGAAAGGATATTGTAATCGATGAAGAATTTACTCATATACATACTTTTGCCTAAATCCTAAAGTAGTGGTGTCATATAAAATGGAAGATAAACGATTCCATTTTCTTCCTTAAGATCAGAAGGATGAATAACATATGGCGTTGAAAGTTCATTTTTAAACTTAATCTGAAATTTGTTTAATGAAGAAAGGGTGTAACGAGGTGATGATTTAACTTCAATAGGGCAGATGTTGTGTTTAGAAGTGACTTCATTTTTTGAAATTAGAAAATCTATTTTCATTCGATCTTCAGCTTTATTGCTAGATTTAGAGTAGAAATAAAGAGGGTGATTGTTAGCAACCAGAATTTGAGCAACGATGTTTTCTAAAAACATTCCTTCATTGAGATTAAGTTTGCCAAAAAGAATCTTTTGATAGAGATCTACCTGTAATTTTGTGTCCATTTCTAAGGTGAGAGCAAAAAGAAGGCCGGTATCTAGCATATAGCATTTAAAAGAGGAAGCTTCTAGATTTAACTTTAACGCAGCACTTGACATCGTTGCGTTGTAGGCGGTGTTAAGAATCATGGCGTCATCTAACCAATAAAAGGCAGTTTCGTAATCTCGATAGCGCGCTCCTTTTTTTATTGCGGAAAGATTGAATCTTTTTTCATGTTTGCTTAATTGACTTGGCAATACATCAAGTATTCTTTCGCATTTTCTTTTATCGGTTTTAGCATGTTTAGAAATATCTGCTCGATAAAGATTTAAAATTAACTTTTGCGCTTCAATAGCTTTAGAAAAATCTTTGGTTTTAATATATTCATTAACTACTTGAGGCATTCCACCTACTAAGAGATATTGCCTAAATAAATCCATAGCTTTTCTGTGCATTGTTTGACCAAGTGGTTTGTGCTTTGTAAAGCAATCACGAAGAAAGTCAAAAAGGACTTCATTTCCCATAGCCCAAAGAAATTCTTCAAAGTCCATAGGATGCATTTTTAGATGTATTTCTTCTGACGGAATTAAAATATCTTTAACATTTTCTTTAAACGATAGCAAAGAACCGGTTTCAATATAGTCATATCTTCCATCTTGTACTAAATATTTAATCGTGGAACGCGCTTTAGGAAACATTTGAACTTCATCAAAAATAATGAGACTTTTACGCGGATAGAGCTTTTTCCCATAGAATGTTGAAAGAAAGAGAAAAAACGTGTCTAAATCTTGAAGGTAGTTATCAAATAAAGCCTTGATTTCTAAAGGAGCAATATTGAAATCAATAAGCAAATATGTTTCGTATTCTTTTTTAGCGAATTCTTCAACAATATAACTTTTTCCAACGCGCCTAGCACCTTCAATAAGAAGGGCGGATTTTCCTTGAGAATTGTTTTTCCAATCTAGTAGTTGTTGGTAAATTTTTCTTTTCATATTTGATACCTCGTTAGACGATTTATACACCATATTTAGATTATCACACATTCAATTTATACACCAAATTTAGATTATTGAACATAAGATTTATACACCATTTTGAGGTTATTGAAACATTTTTAGTGAAATAAAACGATGAACAAAAACTTTTTGCATTGATTTCAGCGTTTAATATTATCCTATTTAATCATGCTTTTGAAGCATTTTTAGACGATCGATAAAATCATTTGTAATCTTTATCATAATGTTTAATCATCATGTCTATCCTAGTTATCTTGGTTCAACTTTTTAAGTTAAGTAAAAAAGCCGTTCTATCATAGTTACTTAGACTTAGAAAGGTTTTTATTTGTTAGATAAACGGATAATTATTTAGCTAACGTCCCCATTGGATCGTAACAAGGATAAACTTTGATTTCTTTTTCTAAGGCTTCTAGTTCATCTTTGTTCAGATACTTTTTGTTTATTACAGCTTGGTAAACAAAGGTTTTAAAGAATTCTTCTGACATGACGTAATAACCTTTTTCACCAACGTCTTCACCCCAGGAATTTTCAATTTTCCATTTGGTAGGTTTATTGTCAACTAAATTTACACCGCTTATCACCATGGCGTGATTCATCGCGGATTGATAGTAGTCGAGCATTTTAGCCTTATCAAATTTCATATCAATATCGAAGGTGGAAAGGTAATCAAAAGCTTTGGTGTCCCATCTTCCGTTTTGTCTATCACCATAATAAGAAACATCTGATCCAAACCAAACGGGTTGATTATCTTTCAATTGAGAAATTATAAGTTCTTCCATTCTTTCCATACTTAAATTTAGGTGAGTGACTTGTCTACCTTCAATTACATTGCCTAGATAAGCGATAGTATAAGCTTGTAAATACGGCTTATCTTCAGTGGGTGAATTAGTAATAGATTGGTATTGTTCAATGGTTCCCTTGAGGTATTTATCATAGAAAGACAAAGGGGTTAAATTCTTTTCACAGTGATATTTTCCATCGTTATCGACATATTCAAAATCGAATACTTCAACGGGTTTTGAAAAGCAGTTTGCAAGTAAGTTATAGCCCTTTTGTAAGCATTGATCTTTTAACGCTTGAATTTCTTGTATTTTATTTTGCTTGTACAAAGATTGAGCTTCTGAAGCGAAGAACCTTAAAAGAGAATTTAAAAGTTGATCAGATTCTCTAGTTCCGGAAGATTGGGCTGTTTCTACCATAGCTTTTTTGGGGCACACACCATATTTTTTCACTAGGTTAGCAAACATATCCCACTGCCCACCATCTCCGATGCCGTTAGTTAAGATATAAGCTAAAGTTCTTTCGTCATGTTGATGGTCAATAAGTTCCATTACGCTTGATAAAGCGTAGTTGAGTTTTTCTAATTTGTCGTAAAAAGCAATGTAGTTTTGAGAAAGTTCAAAAGACTTTAAATTGAGCTTTTCTGCAACCTTTTCGCGAAGAATATTCAAACCTGCAAAAATCCAGCATCGTCCAGACTGCTTTTGGTTGCAGACGCTCATGGTTTTCAATTCAATGGAGAACTTGTTATCGGTATCCTTCTCAGCTTCAGAGACGTAACATATATCAGAAATTTTACTTTTTGAAAGGGCGTGACGAATAATATTGTTTTCAGTTTTTGTTTCGTAATTGTTTTTCAGTTCATTGATTTTACTTTGGCTTAAAGCCTGATCTTTAATGCTAAATTTCATAGTTCTACTTCCTTTTCTAGAAATAGAATAGCATAAAAAAGCCGCTTATATTTTTTTAACGCTCTGTATATTAGCTTTCGTATCTTAAACAACTTATAACTTCTTCTTTTGAGGCTTTTAAAGATGGTATAAGACTAGATATTCCTGAAATAATTAGTGAGATAAGAACAATTATTAAAGCGTGAATAAATGTGAAGTTACAGATGTTTCCCATTTCGTAAGTTGGGTAGAAAGAATTAATTATGTAATTGACTGGATAAGATAAGACCATAGTTAACAAGCAAGAAAGAATACCAGTTAAAAGACCTATTAGAATAGATTCGATTTCAAAGTTTGTCGCAATATTTATTTTAGATGCTCCTAAGGAACGAAGAAGCCCAATCTCTTTTCTTCTTTCTAATACTGATTTGGAGATAGTAATTGCGGTTAAAATCGAAGAAATAGCGATGCAAATTACAGCGAACATTAAAAGGAGCACCGATGTCATTTCAATAGTGTTATTAACGTTATCTATGGCCTTTGATCGATTTAATTCAGAATATGATATCTCCTCTTTAGGATTGTTAATAGAATCGTTATAAGAATCGATTGAATCGAGAATTTGAGTCCTTGTAGAAAGAGATGATGGGATGATTACTATGGCATTAATAAGTGAAAAACCATTTAAAAATCCCCCTAAAGTTGAAGCGAGCTTATAAATGGAGTCAATGTCTAAATCAATTAAAGATGCAATTAAAGTATTTAAATCTTCTAAGGAAGTAAAGTTGAAGTTGCTGAATTCTTCATAAGTTATGTCTATTCCTAGCGATTTAGCCTCGCTAGCGTAAGTAGAAACACCAGAATACATATAGTTAGATATAGGTGAATAATATGTGAAATAATCAGAGAAAATTGAATTGAGCTGGTTAGTGGGGAGTAAAGATATGCTTTCTGTTTCGCTGAGGGATAAATATAAATCTTTGGTATCTAAAATGAAATCTTTAAATTTTGCCGTTCCTTCAAAGTTGTTAAACACGAGGTTGTTCTTGAAGCTTTCAGCAAATTTTGAATTGTTATTTTTTTCAATAATGTTCTGTTGTAGAGAAGGTAAATAGCACAATGATGGAGACAAAAGATTGTAAGAAGAATCGGATTTTGGGCGGATTATACCAACGATTTTTAGAGTTTGACCTTTACTTGGATCTTTGTAAAGTTCAGAAACATCATTTTTTGAATAGTGCGAGATTTCTTTAGTGTTATTAAATACATCAGTTACTTCAATGGATTTATC
>JADING010000077.1 GCA_017694135.1 Candidatus Scatoplasma merdavium | reverse complement strand
TTCGGAAGTTAACGATTTCTCTTCTCACACACTAGGTACGCGTTTCCAAATTGATTTAAAGAAAAACACCAATGCGGAAATCGTTTTGAATCACTTGTTTAAATACACGCCGTTACAATCTCACTTCGCAGTGAATATGCTGGCGTTAGAAAACAACGCTCCAAAGGTTCTTAATATGAAGCACGCTTTGGAGATTTTCATCCACTTCCAAGAAGATATTGTCAGAAGAAGAACTATCTTTGAAAAAGATAAGGCTTTAAAGAGAATTCACATATTAGAGGGATTGAAAATAGCGTATTTAAATTCCGATGAGATTGTTCGCATTATAAAAGAATCTGATTCTCCTGAATCTGCAGGCAAGACCTTGATGGAAACTTATAACCTCGATGATATCCAGGTTCGCTCTATTTTGGATATGCCTTTAAAGAGACTTACAAAACTTGAAATTAACAAAATTGAAGAAGAGATGGATGAGCTTAATAAGAACGTTGAGCGTTACAACCAGATCTTGGGTGATTTCGAAGTTTTGAAACAGGTTGTTTTAGACGAGATGCAAGAGACCAAAGACAAGTTTGGTGATGAAAGAAGAACGGAAATTACCGACGCTTCTTATTCGACCGATGATGAAGATTTGATTGAAGATAACAGCATCATTATCATGCTTACAAAGTCCGGATATATTAAAAGAATGGACACCGATGCTTTCCGCACTCAGAACAGAGGAGGAATAGGTGTTATCGGTATGCAGACTAAAGAAGATGATGTTGTGGATATCATGCATCATTCACATATGAAGACCGACATATTGTTCTTCACTAATTTCGGTAAAGTTTACCGTTTGCGCGGATATCAAATCCCTTATGGTTCTAGAACTTCAAAGGGTTTACCGGTCGTCAATTTAATTAAGCTTGAAAAAGACGAAAAGGTTTTGAGTATTATTACTTGTGAGAATTACGATGAAAATCACTACTTGTTCTTTATTACTAGAAACGGAACAGTTAAGCGCACGGCTTCTAGCGAATTTGAAAATATCAATTCTAACGGTAAAATTGCCATAAATTTAGCTGAAGGAGACTCTTTAGTTGATGTTAAATACACTTCAGGTGACGCTATAATTTCTTTAGCTTCAGCTAAGGGTAAAGTGTGTACTTTCCATGAGAGTGACGTTCGCGCTATGGGTAGAACAGCAACTGGTGTTAAAGGCATGAATGTTGACGGAAGCTACGTCATAGGTTCTTGCACATCTCAGGAAGGTGGACATCAGATTTTCACTTTATCAGCGCACGGCTATGGAAAGAGATCGAGCTTTGAAGATTTCCGTATTACTTCGCGTGGATCTAAAGGTGTTTACGCTATCAAAGTTTCAGAAAAAGGCGGTGATTTAGTGTCTGTTAAAGCGGTTAATGAAGATGATTTGATTGTCTTAGTTACCGATGGTGGTACCGTTTTAAAAACTCGTTTAGAAGATATTCACGAAGCTGGTAGAGCTACATTAGGTGTTAAAGTTATCACTTTGAAAGAGGGAGAGAATATTTCTTCTGTATCTATTGAACCCTCTGATAAATCAATCGACAGCGAAGAAGCGACAATACAGGCCAATTTGAAAAACAACCAAGGAGAAGACGTTAACGAACAACTCTTAAATGAGTTGCACGATGACGAAGGAGAAGACGAATAATAATATGGGATTGAAGGTGCTGCTTTGCGGTGTTGGAGAAAAAGAACCAAACCGCTTTGTTATAAACCGCAACCAGGTGTTACTGAGATATGCCTTAGAAGAAAGGGGTATTGAATACACCTACGATTTAAACGAGAAGTGCGATTTAGTGCACCTTCTTTCTCTTTCTCAGATTAAAGCCTATCTCCAATATCGCAAACTGAAGAATATTCCCGCGGTTTTCACAGCTTTTTTATCCCAAGCTGATTTAGAGTATATGAAATCTAACGAGGCGTATTTCGATGTCAGTAAAATCAGTAAGTTTTCAGCAGATATTTCTAAAGTAATAGTTTATTTCCCGTGTCAGGAACTCATTTTTAACCACCATCAAAAAGGTGGTGATGTCGCTTTAGCTAGCATCGGAGGAAAATACTATCCGACATCTAATTATTCTAAGGTAGAAATCGACGCATTTAGAAAATATTACAAGATTGAGAAAGATAGAAAAATTATTTTTTCCTATGGAGAATACGTTTTTTCTAAAGGAATCGACACTTTAGAAGCGGTAGCGCGAATAATGCCAGAGTATGAATTTTTCTTCTTCGGTGGAAAGTCAGGTGTCCTTTCTAACGCCAGACATTACGAAAAAGGCAACAATATCGCTAATCTCCATTATGAAGATGATATTCACAGAGAGCTCTATCACTCGTTACTAATGAATGCGACAGCTTTGTTTATACCTTATGAATACCACGTAGATACTTGTTTGATTTTAGAAGCTATGAAGGCTAATGTGGCGATAGTTTCTAATAAGAATCCTTTCTTGTTTGATCTTTTGATTAAAGATAAAACGGCTCTTATAGGTGAAAGTGTCGAAGACTTTTACAACATTCTAAAGAACGTATCAGAAGTTAACCATACAAAAGAAGCTTTTGAATACGCCAGTAAGTTTACTCCATCTAGGTATGGAGAAGAGTTAGAAAAAGTCTATCTTAGCGTATTAAATAAGTGAGAAAACGTGGCGTTTTTTCACAGAAGTATCCTTTAAAAATCAGGGTTGAATTTGAAATAGTACTTATAATATAATTATCCCGCGTGAAAATTTTTAATTTCACATGGAGGAGAAAATAGAATCCTATGAAAAGAACTTATCAACCGAGTAAGCGCAAACACCAATCGGTCAACGGGTTTAGAGCTAGAATGGCTACTCCCTCGGGCCGCAAAGTGATTGCGAGACGCCGTCGCAAAGGTAGAGCTAGATTATCTGCTTAATTGACTGGATGTCCAATACCACTAGTGTCCCTAGTGG
>JADING010000076.1 GCA_017694135.1 Candidatus Scatoplasma merdavium | reverse complement strand
GAGTAGTCTTAATCGGTCGTCTCGTTAGAGATCCGGAATTGAAAACAACAACCAGCGGAAGTTCGGTCGTTTCTTTCACCATTGCGGTGGATAACCCGCGCTCTCGCAACAGCCAAGAAAGAACGGCGTCGTTTATACCCATAATTGCTTGGAATGCTACGGCGCAAAACGTTGCTAACTTTATGAAAAAGGGAAGCTTAGTTGGCGTTGATGGTAGACTTTCTCAGCGCAGTTACACTTCTAAGGACGGACGTCACGTTAACGTCATTGAAGTTGTGGCTGAATCCGTTCAGTTCCTAGAAAGAAAGAACGATGCTTCTAATAGCACCGCTTCTACTGGATACAATTCTAGCGGGTACACTCCTGACTACGATAGCGATAATCAAGAAGGTGACGATACAGGCATCGATGCTACTGATCCGACGTTACCGTTCTAAAGAAAGGAAAGAAAATGTACAACAAACAGAAGAAAGTTTCCAGCAAGAAAGGTTGCTACTTCGATAATTCGAAGAAACCTATCGATTACAAAGATATCGAAACCTTGAAGAAATTCATCTCTGTCAATGGCAAAATCACTCCGCGCCGTATTTCCGGAGTCTGTGCCAGACATCAAAGAGAACTCGCACGTGCTATTAAGAACGCGCGCTTCATGGCCTTGTTACCGTTTGTAGCTGACTAAATTATTTCGCCTCGGTTATCCCGGGGCTTTTTTTGAATTGATATGTATAAAACTTATAAAAAGAATTGTTGCTACTCGTATGTCGGTGGATTTTATCCTTGTTTTGAGTTAGCTAAGTATCACAAAGACAAGATTCTTCACGTTTTCTTTTCTTCTTCAGCTGAAAACAGCGAAGGGTATAAGAAGATGTGCGCGCTTTTAGATAGTTCGTTAATAAGCGTAGACGATAGAACTTTTAATCGTCTGAAAGAAAAAGATAACGACCATTGTATAGCGGTATTTAGCAAATACGACAGCAAGTTATCTAGCCAATCTCCGCACGTGGTCTTATACAACCCTTCAGATATGGGAAATATGGGTAACATTATGCGTTCCATGGCGGCTTTTGATTACAAAGATCTCGCTGTTATTCTTCCTGGATGCGATTCTTTTAATCCTAAAGTTGTCCGCTCCTCTATGGGTTCGCGTTTCTTTGTTAATGTTGAAACGTTTCAAACCTACCAAGAGTATTTAGCATCGTATCCAGATCGCGTTTATTACACTTTTATGCTTCAGGCTAAAAAGGGCCTTAAAGATGTAAAAAAGCCCGATGGAAAGTTCTCTTTAGTTTTTGGAAATGAAGCTAGCGGGTTGCCGCGTGAGCTTCTGAATGAGAACTCGCTTATCATCGAGCAGTCTGATAAAGTCGATTCTTTGAATTTGGCTACTTCGGTTGTTTTAGCCTTGTACGAATTTAAGTATCTAAAGTGATTAGTTTTCTTTGTTATCGTGCTTTTCTCTTTCGATAACGCGTCCGTTTTGGACGGTTTTTTCCACAGTATTTTCTTTTTTAGTTATGTAGTCTGTATAGAAAATCTGTTTGATTAAGCAGAAGAGAAGGATGAGAACAAGGACAGCTAAAAAGATAGTTAAACCTATTTCATAGCTGTGCCAACCATCACCAAAAAAAGTGATTCCATTAGATAAGTTGTATATGAAATTGATGTCGCAAACTAAGAGGATTACCATTAAGACGAATTCTAAAGAGATTTCGACAATGTCACCTGCTGGAATAGCTTTGATACGACTAACAAAGTCGTGCTCACACTTTGGTTTGAAGAAAGAAATTACTTTATTTAACATTTTTTAATATCCTCTAAAATTATATCTGCCATAAATGAGACGTCTTTTTTGTTTTTAAGACCGATAACAGAATACTCGTTTTCACCAATCTTGTTTACGTAAGTTTCTAATCTGTCTGATTGTTGGCACTCTTTCATAAAGTTAAGCTGCATATCGACGATGCGCTTAGAAGAAATGTTGGGAATAGAATCCGCGGCCAGGCAAGCGTAATTAGTATTGTTCATATGGCCGTTGTGATCGAGTTCGGAAAAGCGGATTGGAATATCGTAAACAGGTTTAAGATCATCGTGATCAAACGGGACGATCATCTTGTAAGGATCTTCTTCGATAGCGTAGTCTTCGATATATCCTTCTTGGGGCATTTGAATATCGCGCATTCTTACTAAGCGCCTGGTATCGATGTTGACGATACACCATTTGCTCGTCGCGGTGATAACTCTTTGTCCCGCTGTATTTTCAAATACGTATTCGCGGTTGAATTCAATGGTTTTTGAACGCAAAGGCCAAGTTTTTAAAACCAGTGGTTCAAAAGGATTAAACGCTTTTTCAATATGGAAGCGCGTACGGTCAATTACCCAAATCAGACGCTTGGCTAAGAGCTCCTCGTATCCGATATGCATAATATCAGCGTGTTCGCCAGCAGCATCTTGGCAAGCCTGCAGAATTGATTTAGGAGTGAGATTATCATTGGCGTCGCAGTCTGAGTAAGTAAAGAGGACCTCTTTTTCGTAGATTATTGATTTCATAAATATTTCTTTAGCTCCGTTTCTAATTCATCGTATGATTTGAATTCGTAGTAATGGTACTTTTTGTTTCCAGGTTTGTTTTTCCAATTAAAGTATCCGCAGAAACCAACGTTGGCTGCATTGGCACCAGCTATATCGCTTGATATTGAATCTCCGATAAAAGCGACGTTAGCTAAATCTACGCCGACCTTATTAGCAAGGAGATTGTAGAATCTTGGATCAGGTTTTCTAACCGCGTAATAAGAAGAAGAGAGGATGTAGTCAAAAGGAATCTTCTCAAAATTGCGGGCGACAAGCTCAACAGTGTGTTCGGGAGCTTGAATCGAATTGGAAAGAATCGAACAACCTATATTGTTTTCTTTTAAAAAGGCGAGGAACTTTTTGACTCCGGGAATTAAAGGAGCTTCAAAAGCCATAGAAGAAAGATAGCTCGCTTCTTTGTAAGAAATATCTAACTTAAGGTTGTGTAACTCGCACATATAAGCAATCAAGGCTTCCTGATTGACATCGAAAGTTGCGTTGTCAAAGTAGTATTTTAAAAAATCTTCATCTTCTTTAATCATTTCATCATAAAAGATGTTTTCTTTGTTTATCACGTGATCGTAAATGGCTTTAATAGCGGAATGAGGGAACTTTTCTTTAAGTTGGATAACAGTGTCCCAGCAATCGAAGAAGACGTATTTTAATTTAAACATTTCGAGTCCTTACTTAATAGATTTTACAACAAAGTGAAGTTTTAAACACCACTGTTTATCGTCTATAATATTGGCGTGAAACTACTTTCTAAATTAAAAGACCTATTTAAAAGAAAAGGGATAGCAAAAGAGAGAAACTTTTTAAGTGATTCTGAAAGTGAAAAAGCCGTATTAAGATTGCTAGAAAAAGAAAATTTCCGTTTTCTTTATTTAGATAATTTAACCTTGGAAATTCTCCAGAGCAAGAAAAGAGAAACCTCGAAATTAATTGAAACTTACTTAAGCAATTCTAACAGCGGGATTTCAGAAAGTTCTTCTACTTACCTTTTGAAAGATTATTTAAAAGCGGTAGATGAGGCAGATTTAATATCTCTTGATTCTAAGACAAAGCACACTCGTTTTTTAAAAGAGCACGAGGGACTTAACTTTGTATCAAATACGGTTATACAACAGTTTTTAAGCTTGATTTTCCACAAGTTTTCAAACAAAAGAATATTGATACTATGCTCTCACGCTTCTTTGGTAGAGATTCAATACGCGAAAAAATACGCCGATAAATCTAGCAGAGGAGGAAGTGAATTTAAGCTTAAATGCCTAGATGTGGATCAACTGCTTTGCGATACAGATAAATCTAATTGTTACGAGGGAATCGATGCAATTAAGATGGCCTTGCTTTCTTACTCTTGCGATGTTTTGCTCATTCAAGCTTCTCCTTATTCTCTTCCGATCAGCCTCTTTGCCACGATTTTAAAGTGCCCGTGTGCGGTTATTGACAATTCTTTTTACGAGTTTTTCGACATTTATAAGACTAAAGACAGCATACCTTCTAGCAAGAAAAACGCTATATCTTTGGAAGATTATCACGCTTCAACTAGCGAGGATTTCAACGCGATTAATCACCTTTCCAAAACTCCTTTAGACTAGAATTTAAACTCTATGAGTTTAATGTGTTTTTAAAAAGCTCTCTTGGTGATAAAATAAACCTAAGGAAATTATGAAACGGGCCATTTTCACTATCGTCTTGTTTATCCTAACTGCCGCGGTGTGCTTTTTGTATTGCTATGACCCAATTAGAAATTTTGCTGTATCTAATTACGCTGCTTTAGCGGATATTTACGCTAAGCTTGATGATTTTTTCATCACTGTTTTTGATAGCAGTTTAGGGAAAGTTGTTAGCTTGCCGCAGGATCCTTATTTAGCGGAGAACTTTCGTTGTATTGCTGTTTTAGGTTTGGGCTTTATTGTTTTAGCTTTGGTTTTAAATGCGCTGTTTACCTCTGTTTATTTGCTTAGGCGTTATTTTAGAACTAAAAAGAGCGAGCAGATTAAAAGCGAAAAAGAAAAACTAAACGATGAAGTGGATACTAAGAAAGAGTTTTCTGCCTACGATCCAAACAACGTCAATTTCGCTAACAATAAGATACCTTACGTTCACTTGGGACCAGAGTTGATTTATTCGAGCAGCGAAGAGGATAAGATCGTCCTTTCTGATATCAAATACCGTCCGATAGTACGCATAGTTATAAGCGTCGTTTTCTTTTTAGCTCTTACCGTTTTTATTTTCTTCCGCTTGATGTATTTAACCGCTTCTTTAGAACTTTACGAAGCTTTTAGTTTTCTGTTTACTCAATCTTGGTTTATTGAACTAAATGTCAATTTAAGCGAGTTTTTCTCGCATTTATATTCGCCCTTTTATTTCACCAGTTTGTTTGAAGGGAGCGCATGGACTATTGGATATATCGTAGAAGGGGTATCGTATTTTGTTGCGGCGAGCTTTGTGTGGTTCTTAGTTTTAGCTTGTATGCATCTAATTATGAAAATGATCCGCGCTAGGCGCAAAAAGGTCCATTATAAAAAACTCGTTAATTCTCAAGGTTTATCTTTAAAAGCTGGTGAACTTATCGGTGACGCTTCGTTAAAAGAAGTATCGGAAGCCGATATATCGTCAATTGCTAATATTGTTTCTTCTTCAAAGGGAAACGAAGAGTATTTGAATAACCGCGCCGAATATATCGATGATATATCTGAAGGGGTATACCCTGCTGGTATGGCAATTAGCTCCTTTGAAGTTATGTATCCTTCTAAGGCTAGAAAACCGCTTATTATTGAAGATTTTGCCGAAGATTTATCGGGGAATAAGAACGTTACCATTTCTGATATACCTTCGATTGATGAGACTAAAGATTACGAATATGAGAAGATAGATGTTTCTTACTTGCGCCCTGAGCAAGAAGAGATGCCGAGCTTGAATCTCGACTATGTTAATCTCTCTTCGATTGCTAGACTATCAAAAGCCAGCAATAAAAAGCCGAATATTACTCTTGATGACATGATTGATTTTGATGAAGACGGCTATTGCTATTTAGTTAAAAACGGAAAGATGTTTGTCGATGAAAAAGAAGATATATCTGATGTTATTAACGCTGATTTTGTCGATAAAACCGCCATAGTTGCTCGTTACGGATACGATACTTACGAGATGTTAAATGAACTTGAACCATTCTCGTTAGACGAATTGGATATCGATACAGAAATCAACAATATTGCTAAACGCTTCCACTTTGAGGAGATGGAAAAAGAAGATAAGCTTTTGAAACAATCCTTATCTGCTCGACCTTTCGAAGTTATCGGAGGTGTTGATGCCTAATTGGTTTTCTTTTTTCTTCGAAGAGATTCACAAGCGCGAAATTAGAGAACTGATTAAGAAAGTCCTGCTAGATTACCGCTCTGGGGTAGTTTTTCCACCTAAGAAAGATGTTTTAAGAGCCTTTAGACTCTGCGAGATTGATAAACTTAAAGCCGTTGTCGTCGGCCAAGATCCTTACCATGAAAAAGGCCAGGCTGATGGTCTAGCTTTTTCCAGTCAATCTAACAAACTACCTAAGTCGCTGCAAAATATTTTCAAAGAATATACGTCTGATTTGAATTACCCTTATCCTAAAAGCGGAGATTTATCAAAGTGGGCAGAACAGGGTGTGCTTTTAATAAATTCCGTTTTGACCGTTAAAGAAGGGCAAGCTCTTTCTTGCAATTACAAAGAATATGAGGTTCTTTTTAAGGACATTATTTGCTTTATCAGCGAGAATTCTCCTGGCTGCGTTTTTCTTTTGTGGGGAAAAAAGGCTCAACGAATTGAGCCTTTGATAGATAAAACAAAGCACAGAGTTATTGTCTCTAACCACCCCTCACCTCTTTCAGCCTACCGTGGTTTTTTTAATTCTCATCCATTTTCTAAAGCGAATGAGGAGTTAATAAATATCGATAGAGAAAAGATAGATTGGCAGCTAGATTAAAGTCCTTTTTTAATTTCAGATGCGATGGCTGGAGGGTTGTATTTGCTTATTTCAGCCGGTTTAAACGAGATTGATAAGCCATCGCTTTCATCGTAGCGGGGAATGACGTGGATGTGGAAATGCATGACGCTTTGCCCAGCAATTTCATTGACGTTTGTCAATATGTTAATGCCTTTAGCTCCCAAGTTAGCAACCATAGCTTGACCAATCTTTTGAGCGACATCAAAAGCTTGAGCTAGAAGGTCTTTTGGAACCATTAAAAAGTTAGCAAAATGTTCTTTAGTGATAACTAAAGTATGACCTTTTGAAGTTGGAGATACATCTAAAAAGGCTAGTATTTTATCATCTTCGTAGACTTTAGCGGAAGGAATTTTTCCTTCGGCAATGTTACAAAATACGCAGTTTTCTTCTTTGTTCATTATTTATACCTCTATAGTTTAATTATATGACGTAGAACTTGCTGTGTGTATATAATATTTTCACGAGGACTAAAAAATGGAATTTAAGGTTATACTG
>JADING010000075.1 GCA_017694135.1 Candidatus Scatoplasma merdavium | reverse complement strand
AGATGAAGATGTCGAATCATCGCAAGAAACTAGAGCCAATGAGAAAAGGGCGCTAAGTAATAAAATATGTTTTTTCATAAAAACCTCCATTTAAACTCTAACAGAGGAAAGCGCTTTATAATTATGTTCTCAGCACGAATATTTTAAAAGTTCTAAAAGAATCTCATCTAAAACATAAATCTTATTGTGCTTTACTCTCACTCGAGAATAATCGATGTCTAAAAAATCGGTTAGATTAGATATCTCTTTCGCGTAACAACTTAAAAAATCTTTCTTAAATTTCTTTTTAAAATCAGAGAGAAGGAAGCCGTCTACGAGACGAAGATTCAACATCAAATACTCGAATTCCCTATCGTTTAGTCCAACTTCTTCTTTTTCAACAATTAGGTTAGTACGATTTAAATAATCTTTTAATCTTGGAGTAATTTTATATCGATAAATAGAATTATATCCGCTTGAAGAAAGACCTACCCCATAGTAAGTATCATCTTTCCAATATGTGAGATTGTGTTTGCATATATATCCTGCTTTAGCGAAGTTTGATACTTCGTAATGTTCAATTCCCTTTTCAGTTAAAAACTTTACAATATATTCGTATTCATCAGACAGCTCATCATCTGTTTTCACTGCCCCTTTTTGAAAATAAAGTTTCGTTCCCTTTTCAATTTGCAAAGAATAAAAAGACAGATGTTTAACATCCTGATGAAGAGAAAATAGCAAGTTATTAATGAGGATAGAATCATTTTCATCTTTCATTCCGTAAATAAAGTCTAAGTTAATATTTACAATTCCACATTTTTTTAAATTTGTTATTCCTTTAACCACATCTTCTAAGCTGTGTTTCCTTCCCATCTTGTTAAGAAGGCTTGTAGAAGTAGATTGAACGCCGATAGAAACTCTGTTTACCTTATATAAACTAAAGATATTGCACTTTGCCAAACTTAAATCTTCCGAATTAGTCTCGATACTGAATTCCCCATTAGGTTTCAATTTCCTTGATAAAACACTCAAGAGTCTTATGGTGTTTTTAATAGATAAACAGGAAGGTGTGCCCCCACCAACAAAGATTGTTGAAACCTTATTCTTAATTAGACTTAAGTCTTGAATTAATCTATCTATATAAAGAGTTTGCATTTTTTCATTGCAAACGTATTTAGCGAAATCGCAATAAGAACACACGTAATGACAAAAAGGAATGTGAACGTAAAGGTGATCACAATCCATTGAATACATATAAGCGAGCTCATTCATGGTTCTTTTTTCTTCGAGGAATAGGACGATAAACGAACTTGTTTTTCAATTGTGACTTTTGATAAAAACCTAGCTTAGCCAAAAAGTCCATGGATGTTCTGGCTGTTTCGTAAGAAGTTTGTTCTTCTTTTTTAAACTGCTGAATTGTGTATGTGTGGCCGATAGTACAATGACCAGCGTAAAAATGGGCTTGGCTGTATTTTAAAACCGGATAAGTTTCAATCAGATCGTTGGTGATTCGCTCAATATCTTTGACGCTCAATCCTGCTTTTAATACCGGCAAAGCAACATCAGCATCAGTGTAAATTTGAACTGGCTGAATTGAGCTGTCGCTTTTCATCATATCTTCGGCTTCCTTTACACCTAGAGAAATAATATTATCGGTTTTATTTGATTGCGGAAAAGAAGAAATAGTCAAATTTGAAATAGCGCTAGCCTTTTCATCGTAAGAATTAGAAGGGACAAAAGAAGCTTCAAGAGAGTCAATATCTTCCTCAGTTTTGTCGCACACTTCAATAAGCTTATCAGTCATGTAGATAAAATAATAAGTCAGATCGTAAGTCTTCTGCGCTAAGACAACCTTTTCTTTTCTAACCGGGTCCTTTTCTAAATAAACTTGTTCAAAGTTTAGATACGGAGCTATGCCCTTTAAATCAGATAAAGATAAGCAAAGCTTTAAACCTAAGCAAGCAAACTCTTCGCGGAAGTCATTGAAAGGCTTTAAATAATCTAAATAAAACAAAGTGGCGATTCCTCTTACAGACATTAATAAAGAATCATCTTTAATGAATTCACCTAAGGATTGCATCATAGGTTTAATTCGATCAAGAGGAGCTTCGTCATAAACGAAGTTATTAGGAAAATACTTTTGAGCTAAAAAAGTCACTTCTCTATATGCGATATCTTCCTTTTCTCCATAGCACAAAAGAGAGTATACGTCTAAGAACAGAGAGTCATCGACCTTATCAAAGTCATTTTCAACCATGTAGTTCAAAGCTCTATTGTAATTATCAATAACTATTGAATCATTGGGGATACTAGAAAGTTCTTCTTGAACTAGACTAAGTACAAAAGAGCGAGTCTGTTCTACCCCTTGAGCGTTTAATACACTTAAAAGAACATTGACTTTAAGGTTATCCTTAATGTAATCAAGTTCGTTTCTATCATATTTAGAAAGTTTTAAAGCCAAAGAAACCAGTTTTCTTTCCAAGATAAACAATTTACTTGTCAAATACTTTGTGTAAGTTAAACTGAATTTAGTCCTATCAATAGATGGCAGTTCTAAAGATTCACCCATATTTTTACGATATGAAAGAATCTCCGCCCAGATTGGGTCAATTGAATACATGTTCAGCTCTTGCTTGACTTGCTCTTTACTTAAATACTTGTCTTCTGAAAAGCGTTTCCCGTAATTAGGCATATTTACTCCTATGTAGTTAGTATAAATCAACAAATACTAAAAAACTACCAATCTCAATCCATTTTTCCTTACTTATTATTTAATTAACAGCAAGATTAGCCGAGGCAAAAAGAAGTGCTAATGAAGGTATTTTGAAAATGGAAAGCAAAAAATGAAGTAATAAGTTAACTTAATCATCGACAGTTAAAACTGCGATAAATGCCTGTTGAGGAACTTGGACTTTACCAAACTGCTTCATTCGTTTCTTTCCGCGCTTTTGAGCTTCTAAAAGCTTCTTTTTACGAGTGATGTCACCGCCGTAACATTTGGCTAATACGTCTTTTCTAACAGCTTTGATATCTTCTCTAGCGATAATTTTTCTATTTATAGCTGCTTGAACGGGAATTTCAAACTGTTGACGCGGGATAACTTCTTTCAGCTTTTCGCATATTGCTCTTCCTTTTCGATAGGCCGCATCTTTAAAGACAACTGATGTCAAAGCGTCAATAACTTCACCGTTAAGCAAAATATCCATCTTAACTAAGTTCGATGGCCTATATCCAATAATTTCATAGTTCAAGCT
>JADING010000074.1 GCA_017694135.1 Candidatus Scatoplasma merdavium | reverse complement strand
CATAAGAAGCGACTTTTAGAGTATACTTTTCTCGTTAACTTATTTAATTTATATGCTTAAAAGAATTCTGAAAAGAGAAAAGCCAACATCATCTATCGGTTACGCTTTTTTTCTTTTTGGCCTTACTCTTTTAACACAGCTCTACCACGGATTCAATTTTAATTACTATTTAGAAAGTGGCCTTGTTGTAATATCTTACGCCACTATCTGCAAAATAGTATTCATCATCGTTGACGCTTGCAACGATATGCTGTTCGGAGCTCTTTCAGAAAAAACTAAATCGAAATATGGGAAGAGATTACCTTGGTTAATTTACGGTCTCCTTTTTCTCCCTCTTTTCATCTGCCTCACTTACGCAATAAATAAACACACAAACTTCTCAGAAGTCGGTTTCTTTCTTTATTACTTAATTATTTCAATTCTTTTAGAGAATGCTTCAACTGTAATTTACACCAATTACAACGCCCTTTTCCCAAACTTTTTTACCACTGGCGCCGCTAGGCAAAAAACCGCTACTTACAAGCACGCCTTTGAAATAGCAGGTATGATTGTTTGTTATCTACTAACTCCAATCTTAGTTAACGATGCTCACATACCATACTGGGCTGTCGGTATCTTTTATACTGTTGTTTATATCTGCACATTTATAACTTTCATCTCTTCTTCTCGCTTTAAAGACGATTTAGAAGCGGAGAACTTACAGCGAGAACAATTTAAAGTTCGAACAACTTTTAAAGATCTCATCAAAGAAAAGCCGTTTTTAATGTTTAATCTCGCCCAATCTTGTTTCCAAGCTATCTTAGCTATCGTTGTATCTTTGTATCCAATGTATTGCAAATACGTTCTAAAGTTAGAAACTGGATGGCAGCAGTCTTTAGTTCTCGGTTGCCTCTTTGTTAGCCTCATGGTTTCCTTACCAATATGGTATTTCTTAATGAAAAAGTTCTCTCATACTAAGATTTATATTATTTCTTACGCTGTTACTCCTTTAGCGTTGCTCTTGCTTTTAGTCCCCAACAATTATATTGTCGGATGCATTCTCTGCTGCTTTATCGGTCCTTTCTTAGGAGGACTTATGGTTTCACCTGACTTAATCGGCGCTGATTTAATCGACATCGATAAACTCAAGCATCACACATCAAGAGAAGCAATGATGGGCTCGATATCTTCTTTGATAGGAAGAGTTTCAGTCATCCTCTCTGCTGTCGCTACTGCCATTTTAGCTTCTGCCTTCGGATATCAAAACGGAGATAATCCTGGAAATAATCCTGAGCTCGCCTTTAGAATCTGCTTCGGTGTCATGTTACCAATCGTCGCTTTTATAGGTTTAATATTCGCTGTCTTATATCTGTACTTTTCTAAGAATGACAGACGCGTTCTCAAAGCCTTAAAGCTCAAAGAATCTGATGTTACAAGAGAAGTTAATCTTAACGACATAGTGAGGCAAAAATAATGGAAAAAGAAAAGCTTTTAGTATCATCGTGCTTAGTGGGAATAAACTGCAAGTACAACGGAAAAAACAACTATACTAAAGAAATTGAAAAACTCAAAGACTACTACGATTTCATCTTAATATGCCCCGAATCTTCTTCGGGAATGAAAGCTCCGCGCCACCCCTCAGAAAGAAGAGGCGATAAGGTTGTCAGCGAACTCAATGAAGATGTCACTTCCTTTTTCATAAAAGGAGCAGAACTAAGCTTAAAAATAGCCAAACAGCACAACGTCAAATACGCTCTTTTAAAAGAATCTTCTCCTTCTTGTGGCGTTCATTTGATTTACGATGGAACTTTCAGCCACACCAAAATTAGCGGAATTGGTACAACCGCAGAAGCATTAAAGAAAGAAGGAATTAAACTGTTTTCAGAAGAAGAAATATCTAAGCTGATTGAATTAGGGGAAGCAAAACAGAGCAGTAATCTTCATAAGAAGAACAGTTAACAAGCTTTGTTCTAATAGTTTTACTGTCAACAAAGCCTTTAAAATACATCGCGGAAATACCGCGCATTATTTCGCAAGCTAAATGCTCACCCTTATCTTTTATCTCGTATTCTAAATGCTCTAAACAAAGTTCCGCTTGCTTGTGAATATCTTTATTAGAAGGGGCGACTCCATTTTCAATATCAATTAAATCTTTAAAGATTTTAGGATTCCCTATGGCTGCTCTACCTATCATAAAAGCATCTGAAGCAGTGAGATTACCAACTTCTAAAATATTGTCAGATGATATGTTTCCGTTAGCGATAACCGGAATAGAAATCTCATTTTTAATCTCGCGTATTTTAGAATAGTGAACCTCTCCAGCGAAGCCTTCTTTCTGCGTTCTCCCGTGGACAGCTATGGCTTTAACTCCAGCGTCTTCACACAATTTCGCTACCTGTAAATAATTGAAATCTTTAAAGCCTAAACGTATTTTACATATAACTGGTTTAATAGATTTACTTGTTAGTAAACGCAGCAGTTCATACATCTCATCTAAGCGCTCTAACCACTTTGATCCCGCACCCTGCTTTAAAACCTTTTGAACCGGGCAACCGAAATTAAAATCTAAAAAGTCATAATGCATCGGTAAAACTTGAACTATATCCAAAGCGGAAAGAACAGTATTAATATCCCCACCAAAAAGCTGGAGAGCCACTAAACCTTCTTCTTTAAATTGCGGAAGCATCTTAATAGTCTTTTCGTTGTTGTAAATTAAAGCGTTGCAAGAAACCATCTCCGTATAAGCTAAGCCGCAACCAAACTTATACGCCATATGTCTCATAGGATAAGAAGTATAACCAGCTAACGGCGCTTGAATGTATCTGTTAGGAACTTCAATTCCAGCAATCTCAAAACTTTTCACAATACAAAATATATATGAAACAATTTAGAAAACCAAGAAAATTAATTTATTTAACTAATTATGCTTAAGACACTTGATAGGTTTTACTCACTAACTAAGGCGTTTATAGCTTTAAAACACAAACTAGTTGCACAGAAAAAGGCCTGATAGTAACTACTATCAAACCTTTAAAGATATTTACTTTTTGTTTTCGTCGTCCTTGTTTTGAGAGCTCTTGTTAACGAGGTCTTTGAGATCTTTGTTAACTTCTTTAGCCTCTTCAGACAAATCGGATGAGCCTCCGCCTTGCATCATATCGAGGTTCTTTTTAATCTCATCGATAGTTTTGCTCGAAGATTTAACTAAGACAACTTCAGCGCCTGTGTAATCCTCAACAAACTGCCCGAAGCTAGATACATCGTCTTTAAACTGTTTCCAAACTTCTTCGCGACAAGCGATATTCAAGCCTTGTTTAATCTTATCAGAAGGAGTCTCTCCTAAAGCGATAATTCTTTGCACATAGGCGTTTCCAGCATCGGTAGCAATCTTTCTCAGCTTGCGGAAAGTCAAATCCTTTCCATCTTCTTTGCTTTCAACGCAGAGAATGATAATAGCCACGTTACCACTAGCTTTTATTTTGTTAAGTTCAGAGAGGAATTCATTGGCCTTCTTATCAAACTTCTGAACTCTTTCATTATCTAAACCTTCTACAAGCGGACGTTGAATTTCTTCAGTCTTAGCTTCCTTGTTTGCCTCTTCGTTAGAAGTAGTATCACCCTCTTTGTTAGGAGTCTCAACAACTTTCTTCGGAGGCAATTCGCGGTGTTCCATCAAGTATTCGATTTCTTCCGCAGTAATAGTCTCTTTTTCCAAGAGAGTCTTAGCCACAAGTTCAACATCATCGCGATACTGCTCGAGCAATTTGCGGCAGTTTTCATGAGCCTGGTCAATTATGTCTCTGACCGCTTTATCGATTTCATAAGCGATTTGAGTAGAGTAATTAGCTTGCTGAGAAGTGTAATCTCTCCCTAAGAAGACAGAGCCAGTATTGTGCTCATATTGAATAGGTCCAAGATCAGACATACCGTATTCAGTAACCATCATTCTGGCGATTCTCGTAGCCTGCTCAATATCGTTAGAAGCACCAGTTGAAACATCACCGAAGAAAATTTCTTCAGAAGTACGACCGCCTAACAAACCGGTAATCTGAGCGATAAGCTCATCTTTAGTTAACAAGAAGCGATCATTCTCCGGTGTCATCAAGACGTGACCACCAGTTCTACCACGCGGAATAATAGTAATACGCTGAACCTTCTCAGAGTGCTGCAAACGAATGCCGATAATAGCGTGTCCGGATTCATGATACGCCACTCTGCGCTTTTCTTCTTCGCTCATTCCCCTGTTGGTCTTAGCCGGACCAGCGATAGAACGATCGATAGCTTCATCAATATCATCAGTATCTATTTCATTTTTATTCTGTCTGACCGCCAATATAGCTGCATCGTTTAAGATATTAGCTAAATCAGCGCCAGAGAAACCAACGGTACGGCCGGCAATAGCATTAAAATCAACGCTCTTTGCCACAATCTTATTGCGAGCGTGAACCTTGAGAATAGCTTCTCTTCCTTCTTTATCAGGAAGATCAACAGTAATCTGTCTATCGAAACGTCCAGCACGGGTTAAAGCTGGATCAAGAACATCAGCTCTGTTAGTAGCAGCCATAACAATAACACCGCTGTTTTCTTCAAAGCCATCCATTTCAACCAACAACTGGTTCAAAGTTTGTTCTCTTTCATCGTTACCACCACCTAAACCAGCACCACGTTGACGACCAACGGCATCAATTTCATCAATGAAGATCAAGCACGGAGCGTTCTGCTTCGCTGTTTTAAACATATCTCTAACACGTCCAGCACCAACACCGACATACATTTCGACAAAGTCGGAACCAGAAATGGAATAGAACGGAACGTGCGCTTCACCAGCGACAGCTTTAGCGAGCAAAGTTTTACCGGTACCCGGAGGACCAACTAAGAGGAAGCCCTTAGGTAATTTCGCACCTAATTTAGTGTACTTACTAGCGTTTTTAAAATAATCAACTAGTTCAACCAACTCCGCTTTAACTTCATCGCAGCCCGCGACATCAGCAAAGCGAACCTTAACCATCGTTTCTTTCTTAGCGCGCGAAGAATTGAAGTTCATCGTCTGCGAATTCATATTCGACATCGCTGAATTCATTGAGCGGAACAAACGCGAAACTAAGAAAATACCTAAGGCAATTACCAAACCCCAAATAATAATAGTAGGAAGGTAATCAGTCCACGAAGATTGATTGGTGTAGTCAACTATATTGTAAGAGCAGAATCCATCTGTCCCGTAATACAAAACGAAATAAGCTTTGTTGTCAGTATCGTACTTAATTCCGGTTCTGCTGCCAATAATATCGGTGTAATTTTGAATAGCTTCCGAATCATCTAAAGTGAGGACCGCCTCAAAAGAAACCACGGTATATCCAGTCGAACCAGCAATGTTTTCACGATAAGAACCAACGATGTATTTATATCCAGCTTCCGAATGGTTCTCTTCTTGCAAAGAAATAACTTCACTAGATTCTAAAATCTGATAAAGCTCACCTTTCATTTCATATTCATCACCAGTATTAGCAACTCCGTCAGGATCAACTTCAACAACGTGCATATCCGGATTGCGGAAAGAGCGTGATACTCCATTTGAGAAATTAGAAACAAAGAGCCAAATAAAGCCACCGATTAGCAAAAACGCTACCAGATACCAAATCCAATATCGCCTTGCCCCGTTGTTCAACATCGGAGTTCTATTGTTATCTTCAGGTGTTTTCATTAAATTCTCCTTTCATAAGGAACATAAGTGCTTATAAGTTTTTCCTTTCCTAATTCACAAAAGAATATTAACACATAGCGGAAAGAAAATACACAAAAATACACACTTGTATAATTCAATTGATTAATCGGCTTTTTCCAATTGACTAAACAAGAAAGAAACCGAAGTGGGACGACCGAAGAAAGTGATAGAAACCGTCGCCAAACCATTGATCGAATCAATGGAAATAATTTCACCGTATTCATCGGCAAACGAGCCTTCAATAACGTGAACTCTTTCCCCGACTTTATAATCGGTTCTGACTTCAGGAACAATGAGATTCATCATCTTCAAAATAGGCATCATGTCTTCACGCGGAATCGGGAACGGCTTAGTACCAGAACCAGAAGAACCAACGATACCAGTAACACCCGGAGTATTACGGATGACATACCAAGCTTGGTCAGTCATAATGGCTTCAACGAAAATATAACCAGGGTACTCATTTTCTTTTTTCATAATAGGAGTACCATCCTTCTTAAACTTCGGTTGACCGTTTTTATCGACAGCTTGGACTTCCTTTTCAGGAACAACAATGCGGAAAATCTCATTTTCTAAATGCATTGATATCTTTCTTTTTTCCAAGTAATCAGCAACGATGGATTCTCTTCCAGAATAAGTGTTTGCGACATACCACTGTTTTTCTTTATCAAGTTCAGTATTCTCTGGAGCGGAAGCAACTTCTTGCTCCACTTCTTTGCTTTCTTCAACAGCGCTAGACTCAGCTTCTTTAATTTCTTCTTCAGTATCATCTTCCATCAAGAAAGGTGAATTGAGATCTTTTTCTTCGTATGACATATTTTTACTCCTTATTTTTATCTAAACAATTTTAATAAAGCTTGAGCGACTTCTTCGCTAGAAGAGGAAGAAGAGGAAGCTTGAGGGAAAGCGTCTTCAAACCCGCGGAGGATTTGAATAGTAATCCAGTCCTCAAAATAAATTATCAAGGCCGCAACAATAGAAACAGCACAAACAGTAACAACCGAGGCTAACAATTCCTTCTTGTGAGGCCAGCGAACGCGGCGCGCTTCCTGAGCTACGCCCTTAAAATACTTAGTAATCTTTTTCATAACTTGGTTTTTACCTAACGGGTCTCACGGTGTAAAGTGTGCTTGTTGCATTTCGGGCAGAACTTGCTTACCTCCATGCGCGGATCACCCTTTTTCTTCGTAACAGTGTAATTTCTCGACAAGCACTCTGTGCAACAGAGTATTACCTTTTCCCGCATTAAAAAAGCTCCTTTCCTTTGACGTCTCAATTAAAACTCTTTATTAATGTATACAAAACCACCCTTCTTGTCAACGCACACGCGCGACATATATTTATATATAACAAAAATAAAGGCATCTCTTTTTCCAATCGCTACAATACAAAAATGACACCCTTACTAGATAAACGAAACCCCTAATAAATGCTTAATGCCACTTCTTTGCTTACGTTTGAAGTTGTTTAATTGTTGAATATAAATTCAATGGGATGAAATCAATACAACTAAAATCAAACATAAGGGCATTGTGGGGCTAATAAAAAGACTACTATTTCTTACTTCCTAGCCTAGATTTTGAATAGTTGCTTTTTACATAAACTTTGTTTGAACAAGTGATTACTCAACTACTTGTAATTAATTAAATACACAGACTTTTCTTATTATTAGATCAGGATATCTTATTAACTCTTCTAAGTAATGAATGCCCTAGGGCATTCAAGCAAAAAATTCTATAAAATAGAATTAATTGCAAGGAGGAGATCAAGGTCTCCTGATTTTCTTTATAGGCATATAAAGAAGAATCCGGGAATGAATGAGAGGGCATTTTTAGATCTTAGAATCTGCAATTAAAAAATTCATCATTCCCTTATTTTTGTTTAAACCTGTTTATACCAAATTGAGGCTTAGACTTCGTATCACGTTCAAGAAACAAGGATTACAAAAATAATAGGAACCCGACTAGCAAGATATCTTATGGACAAGGAGGTTA
>JADING010000073.1 GCA_017694135.1 Candidatus Scatoplasma merdavium | reverse complement strand
ACTCAAAGCTAAGCAGGATGAAGAAGAAAACGCTAAGATCGGCGCAGAAAGAAAACTCAAAGTTGGTACTGGTGAGCGTTCGGAAAAAATCAGAACTTACAATTACCCGCAAAATCGCTGCACCGATCATCGTATCGGATACACCACTAATAATCTAGACCGCATTATGGATGGAGAATTAGATGATTTATTAGATGCTTTGCAGCAGGAGAATCAGAAAGAGTTGATTTTACAGTCTTCTAAGTAATATGAATAGCGAAGAACTTTTAGTTAATTTAAGAAAATTAAACGTCCCTGAAGCCGATATCAAAGATCTTTTTGATATTCGTTATAAGATTCCATACATCGAAGTGTTAATGGGTAAAATCTTTGAGATTCCGTCAGTTTACGAGGGAGATTTAGACCTTATAAAAAAGGATTTTCCTTTAGCTTATCTTATAGGTCAGGTTACTTTCAGCGAACTTACCATTAAAGTTAACCCCTCGGTTTTAATTCCGCGAGTCGAAACTGAAGAGCTGGTTTTAAAGGTGATTGAGGAACAAAAAAACCGAGAAATTACAAGGATTCTTGACTTGTGCACCGGTTCTGGTTGCATTGCTCTTTCTTTGAAAAAAGCTTTTCCTAAGGCGGAAGTTTACGCTTCGGATATATCGATGTACGCCGTGAGCAAAGCTCAAGAAAACGCGGAAATTAACAAGTTAGAAATCAATTTAGTTCAGACCTCTTATTTTGAATATTTCTTAAATCACCATTTGACTTTCGATTTGATTGTGTCTAATCCCCCTTACATTCCTGAGAGTGAAGATTTAGCCCCTTCTTTAAAATACGAGCCTTATTCAGCGCTTTATTCTGGAAATGACGGGTTAGATTCTTTCAAAGAAATTTTCTTTAAGTTGCCTTTAGTTTTAAAAGATAGCGGGACTGCTTATTTTGAAATAGAAGCCTCTAACGCTATGAAGATAGTTGAATTAGCGCATAGTAGGCTGTTTAATTACAATGTTGAACTTTTGAAAGATATGCAGAAAAAAGACAGGTTTTTAAAGGTATATCACAAATAAAAATTATTTTATTATTGAAAAGAAGGCTTTTAATACCTTGCTTTCTAAAGACAGATGTTTAGAAAACTGGACGTAATAAAGTTTAGAAAATTGCTCATCGACTAACATGTGTGTGTCGTATCTATCGTTTTGTATGCCTACAAAAGCTCTCATTGTTGCCATTTCAGCTGATGCTTCTACTAATCTATCTAAATCACTTTTATCGACGTAATCTTTAAAAATTAGATTAATACAAGCAATTGAGTTGATTGAATCTCCTACTTTTGTATAGTCATCATAGTCTTGTAATTGCTTATCTGAGTTCTCGTAATGAAAGACAACATAGATTTTGGTTTTTGTAAATATCCCGAGTTTAATTGTTGTTTCGTAGCAATTTTCATCTAAAGCTTTAAATCCAGCGGCCTGCAATTTATATCTGAGCATAGAAGTGGAGACACTTTTTTCTTGAGGAGTATAAGTTTTGAACTTTTTAATTCTATGTTTTGCTTCGTATGGAAGTAGTGATACTAAAAATACTATCGCAATAATAAGAACAGCAGTTCCAAATAAGAAGCACAATAAAGGAACTATGTCACGGTAGTTTTCTGGTATAAAGGAATTGTAAGTACCAAACACGGCCATTATGATATATCCACTAACACCAATTAATCCGGTGGTAATAGCGCCGATTAACAATAGTATGAATTTTGTCTTGGTTAGTTTTGGTTCTTTCATATATTAATTTTAAGTCAATTTAATAGGGAAATAATAGCTTTAATTAAGTTTATGAGAGGCAGTATGTTCTTTTAGTTTGACGAAAGGAAGTAAACAGAATTAAGGAAAGCTCTCTAAGGTGGTATAATTTGTTTGTTAGAAACTTATGGCATACCAAGCTCTTTATAGAACCTATCGTCCTCAAACTTTTGATGAGGTTGTGGGCCAAAAGGCTATCGTTACTACTTTGCAAAACGCTTTGTCGCGTGGAAAAATCTCTCACGCATACCTTTTTTGCGGACCTCGCGGTACTGGTAAAACAACTATGGCCCGCCTTTTTGCTAAGGCTTTAAACTGCCAAGATGGCATTGGTCATCAGTGCAATAAGTGCGATAGTTGTTTGGCTATTACTAAAGGCGATCATCCTGATGTTTACGAGATTGACGCTGCGTCTAATTCTGGTGTTGATAACGTTAGGCGCCTGATTGAAGAAGTGTCTTTTGCTCCAATTATGGGAAGATATAAAGTCTACATAATTGATGAAATTCACTCGATGTCTTCTTCGGCCTTTAACGCTTTGCTTAAAACGATTGAAGAACCTCCTGAACACGTGGTTTTTATTATGGCTACGACTGAACCTAACAAGGTTCTTCCTACTATTTTGTCCCGCGTTCAAAGATACGATTTTTCAAAAGTGTCAGATGATGACCTTATCGTTTTGATGAAGCGCGTTTTAGAAAAAGAAGGTGTAGAGTACGAAGACAGGGCTTTGGATGTAATAGCTAGATTGTCTGATGGAGGCTGTCGCGATGCTTTGTCTAATCTCGAGCAGGCGGTTTCTTATGCGAAAGATAAGCTCACTTTAGATGACGTTTATTCGATGTTTGGTCTATTTAGAATCGATGAAGAGATTGAACTAGTAAAAATGATTCATCAAAAAGATTTAAAGGGAGCTTTGGAGTTTGCCTCCTCGCGCTTTAATAAGGGAGCAGATATCGTCCGCCTACACGATGATTTAATTGATATTTACAAAGATCTTTTGATCTACGGCACAACAGAAGAAGCGAGCTTTTTAACGTATTTAAAACCAGAAGAAGCTTATCATATACCTATTTCTCCGCAAGAAATACGCAAAAACCTCAAGGTTTTGATAGAACACAGAAGAGAATACCGCACTAGTTTTAAGACTTTTTCAAATTTTGAATTAACTTTGATTGAGCTCAGCTTAAATTTGGATGATCAAGTCCAGCCGCAAGTGTCTAAACCTGTGGAAGTAAAACAAGAAGTAAAACAAGAAACTCCGATAACAGAAGCGAAGGTTGAAACACCTCCTGCTCCAAAAGAAGATGTGATAATTGAAGAGAAAATTGAAGTTCAGCCTCTTAATAAAAAAGAAGTTGAACCTGCACCTATTCAAAAGACGATAACTGGAGATATGGTTTATTCTTCTGGGAACGATCAGCCTTGCATCGATATTGATGAAGAT
>JADING010000072.1 GCA_017694135.1 Candidatus Scatoplasma merdavium | reverse complement strand
TTTCAAGTTCAGTTAAATAGCTTGAACCGGCTTGCATGTAATAAGAGAAACCGCGGGTAACTATCGTAGGCATTTTAGCGAGGCGATTCTCGCTGTTGATTGCTAAGGCAATAGAAACTAACCCGTTAGTCGCTAGCGATTGTCTATCTTTAATTGTTTGAGTTGATAATCCGGAAGAATCGGTATTATCCAAATATTCGACATCAGCCTTAATGCGTTTACCTTCTTTGCAGCGATGGTTAAAAAGTTCGACAACATCACCGTTATCGCAGATGAAGGTGTTATCTTCTTTCATTCCGCATTCAACGGCGACATCAGCGTGTAGTTTAAGCATGTGATATTCGCCATGGATCGGCATGAAGTATGTCGGATGAATCAATTTTTGCATTAAACGCAATTCTTGTTTGCAAGGGTGACCAGAAGCGTGAAGCTGATTTAAAACTGAGTTAACTAAAACTATCGCTCCATTGCGGGTGAGCTGGTTAACTACTTTGTTAATAGCAGCGGTATTCCCAGGAATTGGCGAAGAAGAAAAGACAACGGTATCACCGAAGTTTATCTTAATTTGGCGGTGCTGATTGTAAGCTATGCGCGAAAGAGCAGCAAGGGGTTCACCTTGACTTCCAGTGCATAGAATTAAAGTCTCTCCAGGAGCTAATTTTCGCAGCTCTTCAGGTTTAATTATTGAAGAATCAGGAATCTTAATATATCCAAACGAGCGGGCAGCGGCGACGTTTGATTCCATTGATCTTCCGAAAATAGCAATTTTTCTTCCGTATCTTAAAGCCGCTTCGACAATCTGCTGAATGCGGGAAATATTTGAAGAGAAGGTCGAAATAATGAGTCTACCTTCGGTAGTTCTAAAGATATCATTGATAGAAGAAATGACAGATTTTTCTGATTGAGTATAACCCTCTTTTTCCGCATTAGTTGAGTCAGCTAAGAGCAAATCAACACCCTCATCACCAATCTTTGCGATTTTATTTAAATCGATATCGTGGTCAACTGGAGTTAAATCTATTTTAAAGTCTCCGGTGTGAACGATGGTTCCTTGTGGTGTTTTGATTTTTATCCCGTATGAGTCAGGGATTGAGTGTGTGACGTGGAAGAAAGAAATCTCAAAATCATCGATGTTAAAAACAGAATCCCCATCGTATTCGATAAGCTTAGTTGTTTGAACGCGGGTGTTCATTTCTTCTAGCTTGTGTTTAATTAAAGCCATTGCTAACTTCGGAGCGAAGATATAAGGAATGTGAACGCGCTGAAGCAAAAAAGGAATACCACCAATGTGGTCTTCATGACCATGGGTGATAAATAGACCTTTGATTTTGTGTCTCTCTTCTTTTAAGTGGGTGTAATCGGGTATAACGTAACTGACGCCAGGAATGTCGGCTTCGGCAAATTTTACACCGGCATCAATCATTATTAATGTCGATTCATTTTCGATGCAATAAGTGTTTTTACCAACCTCGTTTAAACCACCTAATGCGTAAATTTGTACGGGGGAAATGTCTTTTTTAACATCCATAAGTCAAACTCCTACTATAAATTTTTCATCGTATAAAAAGCGATGTAATATTTCTTCTAGTTAAAATTCAATTATACTTTACACTATTTTTGGGAAAAAGGGAAAAATTAAGCTATTTTGATAGCGTTTTCTTCAATTTTGAATGGTTCTTTTTTATCGATGTGGTCGTAAAAGAGTATTCCGTCTAAGTGATCGTATTCGTGCTGAATGCAGATTGCTAAGTATCCGTAGGCAGTAATTGTGACCTTGCGGTTTTGAAAAACTTCAAAACCCTCAATGACGACTTTGTTGTAACGCATGACATATCCAGGGTGACTTGCGTTGACAGAAAGGCAGCCCTCACCGCTTCCTAAATAGCACTTTTTGACAGATGTGCGAATGATTTTAGGATTGATTAAACCGAACTTGTATGTCGTCTTCTCATCCTCTAAATATACTGCAAAGCCACGTTTAGAGATTCCGATTTGTGGACAAGCTAAACCGACACCGGGGCGAAGATTGTGTTTTGAAGCGTATTCGTCATCCTGAGAAAGCTTCAAGTATTCGCACATATCCTTTAACAGTTGGATATTTTCTTCTTTTATAGGTTCTTCAAACTCTTGGCATTTAGTTCTAACTACCTGATGATGGTCATCGTAAATCTTAAAATCTCTCACTTTTCACCTCATTTGTTTTAATAAGTTCGACTTAAATATATAATAAATGAGAAGGAAATGCACGAGATATGAACACTAATGACGAACTTAAGCGCGTTATAGAAGAATATCGAGAAGAATACTTGTCTTCATCTAAATTTTTGGAGCTTAAAGAAAGCGAAAATAAGATGTTAGAAGATGAGTCTTTTATCAACCTAGTTAAGAAAAAGGAAACTATTGAAAAAGAACTTGGCAATGAATTTGTCAATCGGGAAGAACTTTTAAAAAAGTATCAAAGTTGTATGAGTGAAATATACGAGTTAAAAAGCGTGAAAAATTACTTGGATAAGTTCGGACAAGTAAAAAAGGACGCTGACGAAATTCAAAAGGAAATCTATACGAAAATATATGGCTGAAAGAATCAGGATAATCGGCGGGATATACCGCTCGCGAATTTTGGTTAATCCACCTTTTGAAAAAGGCGTAAGACCTACTCAAGATCGAGTTAGGGAAGCGGTGTTTTCAGCTTTGGGAAACAGAGTAGAGGGCGCTGTTGTTCTCGATTTGTTTGCTGGGAGTGGTGCTTACGGGTTTGAGGCAATATCGCGCGGTGCTAAATTCGCTTATTTTA
>JADING010000071.1 GCA_017694135.1 Candidatus Scatoplasma merdavium | reverse complement strand
TTTTCAATTTGATCGAGAGTTAAGAAAATATGAGCATCATCTTGGGTGAAAGAGCGGACGCGGAAAAGGCCGTTTAAGGCTCCGGATGCCTCGTGACGATGAACGAGTCCTAATTCAGCGATTCTGTAAGGCAAATCGCGGTAAGAATGCTGGGAATTCTTGTATACGAGAATAGCGCCAGGGCAGTTCATCGGCTTGATAGCGAACTCTTTTTCGTCGACGTGAGTAAGATACATGTTTTCTTTGTAATGATCCCAGTGACCCGAAGTTTCCCACAGTTCTTTAGACAAGATGATTGGAGATTGAATGACGTTGTAATCGTTTTTAAGCTGCAAGTCTAACCAGAAGTTCTCAAGTTCTTTCCTAAACAGCATCCCGTTAGGAAGCCAGAAAGGGAGACCCGGTCCGAATTCGGAGATCATGAACATGTTCATTTCCTTCCCGAGTCTTCTGTGATCAGATTGCTTTCTTTCTTCGAGGATCTTGAGGTGGTTATCTAAGTCTTCTTTCTTAAAGAAACACGTGCCGTAAATTCTAGTTAACTGCTCGTTGTCTTTGTCACCTTTGAAGTATGCTCCGGCAATTGAAAGGAGCTTAAAAGCTTTGCAGTATGAGGTGTCAGGAACATGAGGACCCTTGCACAAATCAGTAAAGTCACCATCGCTATATATGGTCAATTGACCTTCTAATTCCTTGGCGTGTTCAAGTTTCATGTGCTGGTCTTTAAAAATCTCCTCAGCTTCTTGCACGCTGATGTCTTTTCTAACAAACGGCAATTTAGCGTGAACTATTTTCTTCATTTCTTCTTCAATTTTAGAAAAATCTTTGTCAGATATTGGTGAAGAGAAATGAATGTCGTAATAAAAACCCTCTTCAATAGCGGGACCAAAAGCGAATTCAGCATCAGGATAAAGATGTTGAACAGCGCTAGCTAAGACGTGCGCGCAAGAGTGATTGAGAATATCCAAAGCCCGATTGTCTTTTTCTGTAATCACTTCGAAAGTCCCATCGGTATCAACAGTGTCACGCAGATCGTGAATCTCACCATTTAAAACAAATCCAAGACAGGATTTTCCTAAAGAAATAGCAATTTTAGAGGCGATCTCTTTTCCAGTTAGTCCGTTTTCAAATTCACGGACGCTACCATCAGTTAAAGTTAGTTTCATAAATACTCCTTTTTCCATCTTTAAATAAAAAAAGATGGTCATCCAGGGCGCAGTTAGCGCGGTACCACCCAGTTCATCTAAACCTGATATTTAGACCTCATTGTTCTGTTTTTGTCGTCCAGAAGAAACGCCTTATTACTAAGGAAGCTAGAAAGTGGTAAAGTCGGTTTTGTCCCCTTGTTTCACCAGATCAAGGGGTCTCTAGTAAGCTTCCGACCTCGTGTCTTTTTACGCTTACAAAATAAGTATAGAAAATACTTTGTTAAAGTCAAGCGGAAAGCTATAAAAAAAGGTCCCGGAGGACCTTTAATTGATGAAAGAATAAAGCGTTAGTCTTCCTCATTTAATGCGATTGCCGCACCGCCAATAATACCGGTATCTTGATCAAATTGAGCGTTGACAAACTTGATCTTTCTTACAGGGAACGGGGCGACGAACGCGTTAGAGACTGAAAGGAGATCGTTATAGAAGACGACTTTAGATTTCATAACGCCGCCAGATAAAACGATAGCATCGGAATTGAAGGTAACTTGTAAGTTAGAAATGAAGCTACCCATAATTTGAAGCCAGTCATCGTAAATCTTACGGGCTTGCTTATCGCGAGCGAGAACGAGCTTGAAGAACTCTTCAGCGTTTTCAACTTCCAAGTTATTAATCTTACAGAGGTTAACAATACCGTTGCCAGAGCAGATTTGTTCGAGTTCGTAGAAGCGGATGTTGGTTTGACCGACAGTGTTTTTATAATTGACGTAGAAATGTCCGCATTCCAAGGGAAGGTTAATTAAATGTTTGTGGTTAACAACACCAACACCGATACCGGAAGAGATGGTGATAAAAATCGGTGTTTCGTAGTTTTTACCAGCGCCGTATAAAGCTTCAACTAAGGCAGAGCAGTTAGCGTCGTTAGCCATGTGAGCCTTCATATTAGGGAAGTCTTCTTCTAAGCGGTCACATAGATCAAATTTGCCGATTTCAAGGTTAGGTGAGAACTTGATTTCATTTTCGTGAACAAAGCCAGCTGCAGATATACCGATGGAAGTGATACTGTCCGCATCAGAAACATTAGCTAAGATTTCTTCGATCATGCGCTTAATCTGTTCATAAAGAGCATCTTCATCTTTGTGAACGGACTTTTCGCGAACGCATTTAATAATAGTGAGTTGTTCGTCAACTAAAGCGACGCGAAGGTTAGTAGCACCTAAATCAATAGCGATAACTTTCTTCATAAATCTAAATTAGCCTCCTTGTTAGATTTGTAAGTTATAACTTTCATAAAGTTAGTACGTCCAGCACCGACAGGAGTGCCACCGGTGATAACGACTTGAGAACCAGGTTCAATACCTAATTGCTTGCAAATGTGAATAGCGACAACTTCCATTTCTTCGATAAATTGCGGAACGTGTTTCAACAATTTCGGATAAACGCCATAGCCCATAGCAGCATCGACACAGGCAGCGCGAGATTTCGAAACATCGATAATAGGGCAGCAAGTGCGGCACTTAGACAAGCGCTTTGCAGTCATACCAGTTTCAGAGAAGCAGATGATGAGTTTAGCATCAAGCAAGCAAGCGGTATTAGCAACAGCGTTAGCAATAGCGTCATTTAAAGTCTTGTTAGAAGTCTCATACGCTTCGCGGTTGAGAGCCTCGTAATTCAAAGTCTTTTCCATCTTTGCAGAAATCTTAGCTTGCATAGCGACTGATTCGACAGGGTATTCACCGGAAGCAGATTCAGCAGAAAGCATAACCGCATCGGTTGATTCAGAAACAGCGTTAGCGACATCGGAAACTTCAGCTCTAGTCGGGTTGGGGTTGTGCTTCATTGAATCAAGCATCTGAGTAGCGGTAATGACCGGTTTTCCAAGCTTGCGGCACTTATTGATCATCGTGCGTTGAATAACTGGAACATCTTCAGGCGGGACTTCAACACCTAAGTCGCCACGGGCAACCATGAGGCCGTCAGAGTTCTCGATAACTTCATCGAGCTTTTCAACGGCTTCGGTATTTTCAACTTTAGAGATGAT
>JADING010000070.1 GCA_017694135.1 Candidatus Scatoplasma merdavium | reverse complement strand
ACCGAGTACTGATCGATAGTAACTTTTCCCTTACTAGGTACTAATAAGCCGTTGACAAGCTGAGTAAAAGTCGATTTTCCCGAACCGGTTTGACCGATTAAAGAAATGAAAAAATGTCCATCTAAATCGATATTGATTCCCTTTAAAGCTGCAGATGCTAAAGGAGATTTTTCCGAGTAAGTATAAAAGACATCATCAAAATTTATTCGCATATTTTCTCCTCGAGCTCTTTTAAGCTATTTACGGGCTTATCGATGAGCTTTCTTTCCATTAACTTATTAGAAAGTTCTAGATAAAACGGTATATCCAAGTGCATAGATAACAGCTTCTCCCGGTTAGAAAACACATTCAAAGGGGTGTCATCCATCACGAGCTTTGAGGAGTCTAAAACAATTACTCTATCGGCTTGATAAGCCTCTTGAATGTCGTGGGTAATAGAAATAATGGTTAAATTTGGGTTGTTTTTCTTAGTTTCAAAGATCAGTTCCATTATTTCTCTCTTTCCTTTAGGATCGAGCATCGAAGTCGCTTCATCTAAAATTAAAACCTTAGGGTTTCTCGCTAAAGCTCCAGCGATAGCAACTCTCTGCTTTTGCCCTCCAGATAGATTTGATGGCTCTTTATCTAAGTAGTCTTTCATTCCTACAAGCTCGGCGTACTTATCGACCTGTTCTTCCATCTTGTCTTCTGGAAAACAGTCGTTCTCTAATCCAAAAGCAATATCATCGCGAACTATATTGCCGATAAACTGATTGTCGGGGTTCTGAAAAACAATACCGAAAGGCTTGCGCAATTTATCTAAACTATCATCCGTAAGCTCTTCGTTAAAAAGATATATTTCCCCTTCTTCCTGAACTAAAATACCAATAATAAGTTTAGCGATAGTCGACTTACCTGAACCGTTATGACCTATAAGGCAGCAGTATTCGCCTTCTTTAATGCTAAAAGAAACGTCTTTTACCGCATAAGCTTCTTCTTCATAGCGGAAAGTGACATTTTTAAATTCAACAACGGTACTAGGTAGTTCCTTACTCATCCTTCTCTTTCTCTTTTCCAAAGTCAAAATTGGAGTTCCTTTTTTCTTTCTTTCGCTTTTCGTAAATAAAAGCGTATATCCAATAACCGATTAATACTACACCAGAAAAACATCCAAAACAAATCAAAGTGATGTTTTTCTGCGTCTCGCTCCCATTCAGCGCAATACCTAAAAGAGAAATAAAAACTACTAAAAGGCAAAGCAAGAGAATACCGGTACCGCGCAAATAATATTTCAAACGTTCTTTTTTCATTTTAGTAGGTGATATTTAAAACCCTCTCTTCAAAGTGGCGAACTTTAATACCGGCTAAATTAAACATTCTTAAGGATGCCTTACCGGAGTTTTCATCCATGTGTTTATCAGAAAGATAAACAACTTCCTTTATTCCTGACTGAATAACAGCTTTCGCGCACTCGTTACAAGGAAACATAGTGACATATAGCGTGGAACCTGTCAAATCCTTATTAGCATTTAAGATAGCATTTAATTCGGCGTGAACCACGTAAGGATACTTAGTATTCAAAGGATCGCTATCAGTCTTGCCCCAAGGCATAACATTATCCTCACATCCTCTAGGCATTCCGTTATAGCCTAAAGACAAAATGCGTTTATCTTTAACGATACACGCTCCGACTTTAGAGCACGGATCCTTCGAGCGCAAAGCCGACATGCAAGCTATACCCATAAAATATTCTTCCCAAGTGATATGATCGTTTTCCATACTGTATTCCCCTCTCGCAATATTAATCATACCTTATTACGGAAAGAAGGTTAATTATGCAAAACTTAATTTATACATAAATTCACATTGACAGCTGAAAATATGACACTATAGTTTATATAAATGGGGAATAAATATGCGAAAAGTAAAGAAAATTTCGCTATTCCTATTATCTTTATTGCTACTTAGTAGCAATACCAGTTTGAACGATTACAATTTTCAAGATAAAGTTCAAGTAAAGCAAAAAATAGAACCCGCTAACTCTTCACAGCTAACTACCGAAAACGCAAAAGCACAATATGCTGTTAAACAAGCCACAGCCACAGATTTAACTAGTTACTACTATTTAAAATAATATGAAACTATCTAACTTATCATTTACTTATCAAGATGGAGATGAAGTTATTCTTAAGGATATCTCTCTTTCATTTCCTAACAATGGCTTAGTTTCTTTATGTGGTCCTTCCGGTTCCGGAAAGACCACTCTTTTGAATATTATCGCGGACCTTATTGAACCTAGCGAAGGCGAAATTGAAAATACAGAAGATGTTACTTATTGCACTTCGGAAGACTTAAATATCAATATTCTTTCCGTTTTGGATAATCTAGCTTTATTTTCAAAAAATACTGAGAAAATTCAGGAATATCTCACACTTTTTAAACTTGATAAACTTAAAAAGAAAACAGTTAAAGAACTATCAAAAGGCGAACAGATAAGAGTTACAATTATCAGAACTCTTTTAAGTGATTCTAAAGTCCTTCTTTTTGATGAACCGAGCGCGAATTTAGATGAAAAGACTGGTGAATTAGTCTTTTCTATTTTACAAAAAGAAGCGGAATCTCGGCTTATTATTATTGCCAGTCACGATATCAATTTAGCCAAAAAATATTCTGATGAAATTTACTCTTTAGAAAATTGCAAGTTAAAACTAATTTCTAAAAGAGAGCGCGCTTTTACCAATAAAAATATAAGTCAATCGGACAATTCAACAAGCTATCGCTTGCTTTTAAAATACGCTTAAAGAAGATCGGACTTAATTTTCCTTGTATCTTTCAATAATTTTCTCTTCTTCAAGCTTTGAATAATTGATGTCTATAGCAGGAATCAAGACTAGGCTTAAAATACCAGCAAAAATCAAAACGATAAGCAAGAAAGTTGAAAATCCTGAAGAAATACCGTGAGAATATTCATTGACAATCAAAGAATTGCAAATATTAAAGAAACTGCAGCATTAAAGCCAGCGATAAATCTAATCCACATTCCCTTTTTAAACATGTTGCTAGCGACAACTTCTAAAGAAGTCACGAAAAGAATAATCAAATAATAATAAATTTCTGATGGGGCTAACCAACAGTCAAGAATAGCGATTAAAGAAACAGCAATTTGAGCAAATACTGCGACCATAAAAAGCTTGTTATCTTCCCTGTCAGTTTTTTCTTTCATGTCTTTAAAAGTAAGATAGATTGCACTTCCAACTTGGTACGCTTCAATAAGCAAGAGTATAACAGAGACTAAAATGAAACTAATAGATGATCTAGTTATATTGAGATTAGTATCTGCGACTCTTAAATAGATAGATAACGCTAGAGAAATCAAAGCGGATGTAACTGCTAAATACAAAGTATAATTTTTCTTAAAAGGCACTGATTTTAAAGACAAGGCCACACTTATTGCACTTATTCCTAAACTTAATTCAATCAAGTTAATTTCATATACTGCGGTATTAAAAAGAAAGACAAACACCAAAGAAAAAACAAGATAGATTGCTGAAGCGATTATTAACGAAATTTTTTGAACTAAACTTTTCATATGATTTACCTCACATTTCAATAAAATCATTACTTAAAACTTGAAACTCATCATAAGTTATAACTTCACCTGTTTTGCAATTCCTAATATCTACTTCATAACCATTATCCAGCAATGTTGCTTTAATTATTTTCACATTACCCACCTTGTCAAAATGAACAAAAATAATTTGATTAGATTTCTTCTCAAGATTTTCTAAATCTGAAATATGTTTAATCAGAGATATTTTCTCAGTTGAAATAGCTGCTTGACTATCAACAAGTAAATTAGTGAAAACATGTTTGTATTTAAATCTAAATTTTTTATTAAATAAATTTTCTTTTTCTGTTATTACTTGATTATTAGTTAAGTCAATATAATACCTGCTATTTCTATCTATTTGCTTTAAAAAGATAGTTTGAATTTGGTCATCATTATCTCGGTAATACATTTTACATGCTCCAGAACTAAAAATATGTCCGAGTAAATCTTCCGAATTAGTTTGCTTATATGCTATGTGTGCAATTTCCATTGGAGAAGCAAGGGGATTTTCAACAACTGCTTTCGCAATATTTTTAGAAAATTTGTTGTTATAATCAGTTAATACAGAATTATCAAATCCAATTGAACACTTTGCACCATTAATTACGCTTTGTTCAACCATGCTAGAAGTAGAAATCCCATCAAAAAAAGAAGTAGCACTATCACAAGCAAACCAGCAGGCTAACTCTACATTATCCATATTAGGTAAATCTCTAAAACTAATACTAGAGTCTTGTATTAACCCATCATATGTCATTACTGAACCAGGCGAACCATGACTACCATATATTACATAATCTGAATTTAATAAGCTTTCAGTATCAAACATTTTTTCTAAAACATATTCTTTAGCACGATTTTCAAAAACAGTAGCGTAAATTCCATAGTTTTCAAAAATATTTTTCGCGGCATATTTCGAAGCAATTCGATCAGAATTTGATTGTCCATAATCACATAAGCCATATAAAAATGCAGTTTTTTTAGGTAGTATATAAAGGGAACCTAATCGTTTGATATTCAAATTATTTCTTAATTTAATTATATAATCAATGTCATTTTGTAAACTAACATCTATATATTGCTCTGTATCCAAACTTCTTGATGAAATATTTGATAAAGTATTATTTGTACTATATATATCTAATGTTGCACTAGTATCAGTGTAAATTCTATACTCACCTGTAACAGGAGCTCTAAAATTAAAACTCTGTGATGAATATGGGGTGTATTCAAAAGAATACTGTTCATATGGTAAGACAGAATCAGTTTGAGATAGTCTCCATTGGCTTTCAGAATTAAAAGTAATTATGGAATCAGAAACTGCTTTATCGTATGTACCAATAACAGTGCCATTTTGAGTAGGTATTACAGTTACATAGTTTCCATCAAAAGCTTTGATTCTAACACCATCAGTTACAATTTCGATTTTAAATTTACTATTAATATAATCATTTGAATCATCAGTAGTCTTTAATTTAATTTTATGATAACTCAATCCATTAGATGCTTGACTATATGCACTATCACAATATAAAGCTAATTTCATATTATATAATGGCCTAATAGTAAAATAATCTTCATTCTCCTTACAAAAAACAAAACGTTGATTTCCCCAATATGAAGGTGTGTATATAATAGGCGAAACTCCTTCCTCATATTTTGATTGAGGTATATCAAGTAAATTGTTTGATGACTTATTTTCAACAAAACATATTAAATAATTTGATATCTCTGCAAAGTTCGATTCAACATAAGAAATTTTATTTTTATATCCGACTTTCGATAATCGAGAATAAGAAACATTTTTTTCCGGAATAAATAAAGATAGACCAAGTACTAATAAACAAAGCGACTTAGTGATTTTCATAATTATATACCTCTAGTAAAAGAATAACTTGTTTTATTAACTAAAGCAAAATTTGGAAATTTTAGTATACTAAAAAGCAAATAATAAAAGTTATGTTAATAAATAAACTATAGATATGTTCTTTTTAGGTGAAACCGCTTACTTGAAAAACCGCGTTTACAAAAAATTTTTATAATGATATTGTATTTCGTGTAAAAGTTAGATGTCTAACTAAATTAAGAGGTAAACGCAGTGATTGAAAACGATGTTGCTCCCCTAGTTCTTTATCTTGCCAGATTATTGAATGTCGCTCGCGACAAGGTAGCTTTCAAAGGTCTTGAATTGTCTCCCCAACTAATAAGGATATTAATGACAATTTACGCCTTACCTAACGCTACTGTTACCGATTTGGCAACTAAGACTAAGCTCACTAAAGCCACTCTTTCTAAGCACGTATCGACCTTAGTAAAAAACGATTATATTAATAAGGTAATAGACGCCAGCGATCACAGAATAGAGAGACTCGCTCTTTCTAAAAAAGGTCTTTCTTACGCTGAAGACTGCATCGCTAGATTAGAAAGAATGAATGAGGAAATCGTCTCTAAATTCAGTCAACAGAAAGTTGATCAGCTGAAATCCCTCTGCGTCGAACTTTCCAAAATTTATATAGAAAGGATAGAAAAAGAAAAGCATGAAACATGTAATTAAAGCCGTTAAAGGTTACACGAAGTACGCTATTTTATCCCCGCTTTTGATTTGCATTGAAGCTGTTATTGAAGCTGTTATTCCTTACATCTCAGGCCACATTATTATTGACCAAGGTATCAAGCTCGGAGATACCGATTTAGTTATTAAATACTCTTTGCTCATCGCTGTTCTCGCTGTCATCTCTTTTATTGGCGGTGTAGGATCAGGCTATTTTGCCACCCGGGCTTCCGCTGGTGTTGGAAAAAACCTGAGAAAGAACATGTATGAAAAACTTCAATCATTCGCTTTTGAAGATATCGATAAGTTCTCTACCGCTTCTTTGATCACCAGACTTACAACCGATGTCTCTAACGTCCAGATGTCGTTCCAAATGACTATTAGAATCTGCTGCCGTGTCCCTATTCTTTTTGCGGCAACTTTAGTCTTCGCTTATTTGCTTTATCCAGAATTCGCTAACATCTACGCTATTGCGGCTCCTATCATGCTAGTACTCGCCTTCGGTGCAACATTGCCAGCAGTCAAATACTTCAAAGTAATGTTTAAAAAATACGATAGGATGAACTTAGTAAGCCAAGAAAACATCAACGCTATGCGTACAGTCAAAGCTTATACTACTGAAGATCGCGAAATTGAAAAGTTCAGGCAAGCTTCATTAGAGACCAAAAAAGTCGCTACCAAAGCTGATACCTTAGCTGTTATGTCTACCCCTATCGCTCAGACTACCATCAATGTCTGTACCGTCATTGTTATGACTCTAGGCGCTATGCTTATAGCTAACGGAGACAAGGATTCAGGCTTTATTGGAACCGTTTCTTCTATGATTACATACGGAATTCAGATGCTAGCTTCCTTAATGATGGCTACAGCTATCTCTATTATGATCATGATGTCAAAAGCTTCCTTGGATCGTATTAATGAGGTCATGAGTCAAGAGCCTTCTATCAAAGATCCTGATAACCCTATAACAGAAGTTAAAAATGGCGACGTCGAATTCGATCACGTCTACTTCTCCTATTCAAAAAATGATGTCTGCGCTTTAAACGATATCGATCTAAAGATACCTTCTGGAACCGTTGTTGGTATTTTCGGTTCAACCGGTTCTTCTAAAACCACCTTTATCTCCATGATGGCAAGACTATATGACGTCACTAAAGGTTCGGTAAAAGTCGGCGGAGTGGATGTAAGAAACTACTCTTTAAAATCTCTCCGAGACGCTTGCGCTGTCGTGTTGCAAAAGAACACTCTATTTTCTGGAACTGTGCGCTCAAATATGCTCTGGGGTAATGAACACGCCACTGACGAGCAAATTTGGAACGCTTCAAAAGCCGCCAAAGCCGATGATTTCATCCAAGAAAAAGGTGGCTTAGATTACGTTGTTGAAGAAGATGGAGCCAACTTCTCAGGCGGACAGAAACAGCGCCTTTGCATTGCCAGAGCCCTTTTAAAGAATCCGAAGATTTTAATATTAGATGACTCAACTAGCGCCGTTGACACCAAGACAGACGCTTCAATTAGAGAAAACTTCAAGCACTCGATTCCCGATGCTACAAAGTTCATCATTTCTCAACGTATATCATCCATCCAATTTGCCGATATCATTTTGATTTTCGACAAGGGTAAGGTTGTTGCCAAAGGTAGACATGAAGAACTCATCAAATCTTCAGATATATACCGCGACATCTACTTTGCCCAAGCTAAGTCTAATGAAAATATGTCAAAGGAGGCTAAGAAACATGCCTAGATCTCACATTGGTGGCAAATATGAAAAAGTTAACCACCCGTTAAAGATTTTCTTCCGTTCCCTTTCTTTACTAGTCAAAGGACAAATACCGCTTGTTGTGTTTGTCATCTTTATGATGGTAATTTCGGCTGGTGCTCCAGTTATTGGGCAAGCTCTATTGACACCGATTCTCAACGAAGCTTTAGCGGTTCAGAATGGTACTTCAACCATTCAAGCTGTCCAGCAATTGTTAGTTATTCAAGCTGTCTTATTCGCTTGCGCTATTATTTCTTCATTCGTCGTTCAGCTTCTCATGGTTCGCCTAACACAGAGAACTCTCCACATGATTAGAAGCAAGATGTTCGAACATATGGAAAGCTTGCCGATTTCTTATTTTGACCAAAGAACAACCGGTGAAATCATGTCAGTTTACACTAACGATACTGATACTCTGCGCCAAGTTTATTCGCAAGCCTGCCCGCAGATTCTAAATTCTGCCGTTCAGTTTACAACTTCTTTTATCGTAATGTTCATTTACTCATGGGTCCTCGGTTTGATTTCCTGCGCCTTCCTAGTCTTGGTCTTATTCACTGTTTCTTTCATAGGAAAAAAATCATCCAAGCACTTTATTAGGCAGCAGTTTGACTTAGCTAAGCTCAACGGATACATTCAAGAAATGACAACCGGACAGCGCGTCATCAAAGTTTTCAATCACGAAGAGCAAGCTAAAAAAGACTTTGGAGTCATTAACGATAACCTCGAATACTCTAACTCTAAAGGTAACTTCTACGGATCTATTATGATGCCAGCAGTTAACAACATCGGTTATCTCTGCTTCGCAATTTCAGCCATGGTAGGAGGTGTTCTTTCCGTCAAAGGAATGTTCGGTCTATCGGCAACGATATTAGCCAGCTACATGTCTTTAAATAAATCGTTTATGATGCCTTTGACTCAGATCGCTTCTCAAATTAACTTTGTCTTCCAAGGTTTAGCTGGAGCTAAACGCGTGTTTGACATCATGGACGAAAAACCCGAGACCGATGAAGGATACATCAGCTTAGTTAACGTTGAAAAAGACGATAACGGGTGGTATGTGGAAACAAACAACTCCAAATCTCAACTGTGGGCGTGGAAAAACACGAAAAAGCAAGGTAAAGATATGTACCGTCTCTTATTAGGAGACATCCGTTTCAACAATGTCACCTTCTCTTACGACGGAAAGAAAATCATTCTTAATGATATATCCTTGTATGCTAAACCCGGTCAAAAGATCGCTTTTGTCGGTGCAACTGGTGCGGGTAAAACAACAATTACTAACTTGCTCAACCGCTTCTACGATATTCAATCTGGTGAGATTCTTTACGACGGAATCGACATCAAAAAAATCGTTAAAAAAGATCTGCGTCATTCTCTAGCTATCGTTTTGCAAGACACCCACTTATTTACTGGAACCGTAGCAGAAAACATCGCTTACGGCTGCCCTGATGCAAGTAGAGAGGAAATTATTAAAGCGGCAAAACTCGCCAATGCTGATAAGTTTATCGAACTCTTACCTCAGGGTTACGATACATTTATTACCGGTGATGGCGGCAATTTATCCCAAGGCCAAAAACAGCTTATTTCTATCGCGCGCGCCTCAATTATGAATCCTCCGGTCCTCATTCTCGACGAGGCCACTTCTTCGATTGATACCTACACCGAATCCTTAGTTCAAAAAGGTATGGATCAGCTCATGATTGGACGCACTACATTCGCCATTGCCCATCGTCTTTCTACCGTTCAAAACTGCAACGCTATCATGGTTTTAGATCATGGTAACATTATTGAAAGAGGCAACCACGAACAACTCATCGCCTTAAAAGGCACTTATTACCAACTTTACACAGGCGGATTAGAATTAGAATAATTTTCTTGACAAAAAGAAGAAAAAAGCTTATCTTAATTCACGGAATGAAAGTTCCGAGGAAAGTCAAGCACCCGCTTGCACCTGAATCGCTCAGCGGTTAGGTCAAAGGCCTAGTAGATATTTCTATCTTGAGGTTAATAGCGGGTTCTTGTAACCCGCTTTTTCATTACCAAGGAGGTACATCTTATTAACCCGAATTATTTAAAAAGACCGCAACCACCCCGCGTCCAAAAAGATCTTGTTAACGAGTTTATTCCTTTCCGTCAAGTTCTCGTAGTTAACGAAGATGGTCAAAAGATAGGTATCATGTCTAAAGATGAGGCTTTAGATATCGCCGCCGACAAAGATCTCGATCTCTTCTGCATTGCTCCCCAGGCTAAGCCCCCGGTGTGTAAGATTCTCAACTTCTCCAAATACAAATTTGAAAAGAAGAAAGCTGAAAGAGAAAACAAATCCAAGAATTCACGCCCGAATTTAGATAAGGAGATTAAAATTACTCCTTTCACTGGACAGCACGATATCGAAACCAAAACTAATCAGGCCAAAGCCTTATTAGAAAAGGGTTGGAAGCTTAAACTGACAGTCCTTTTAAAAGGGCGTATGGTAGATAAGGTCGATGTCGCCGATGCCGCTTTACAAAAAATGATCGACATTTTGAAAGATTACGGCACTGTCGAAAAAGCTCCGACGAAAGAAGGTAAAAATTACTTCTGTTACATGTCGCCGATCAAAAAGAAGAAATAAATAGGAGGATACTTATGAAAGTCAAACAAAAGACTAAACGCGCCGTTGCCAAACGTTTCCACGTTTCTGGAGCTGGAAAAGTTATGAAAAATGGCAACACCAACACTTCGCACTTAGCGTTGTCAAAATCTCACAAGAGAAAAATGCACCTTCGTAAAGCCGGTGCTTTATCCACAGCTGATTGCCGCCGTTTAAGAAGACTTATCAGCAAGTAAGGAGGAATAGAACATGAGAGTTAAAGGTGGAAATAAACACGCATATAGAAAAAAGGTCTTGAAGTTCACTAAAGGTTTCTTCGGATCTAAGCACACTTTATACCGCACCGCTAACGAAGCGATGATCAAAGCCTTAGCTTACAGCTATGTTGGTCGCCGCTTGAGAAAGAGAGATTTCCGCAAATTGTGGATTGTCAGAATCAACGCTGCTTGCCGCAACAACGATATCTCTTATTCCCGTTTCATGAACGGCTTGAAACTAGCGAACATCAACCTCAATCGCAAGGTCTTATCCGAAATCGCCATCAACGATCCGAAAGCCTTCACCGATTTAGTTGAAACTAGCAAAAAAGCTCTAGCGAAGTAACTATAAGGCCATTTTGTAAAAAGTGGCCTTTTTTCGTGCTTAAAAATGATAAACTAATTTTGAGAAAACACTATGAAAAGAAAAACATTACTAAGCTTATTCTTATTATCAACACTATGTGGACTAACTTCCTGTGACTTGTCTTTTTCATTTGTCACTAACTCTTCATCAGCTTCAAGCTCTGAATCTGAAAGTTTAACTTCATCTGAATCAGGCACAATTTCTTCAAGCGAAGAAACAACGAATATATCTTCTTCAGTTTCTAGCAGTGACACCGATGATATTTCTTTCCACTTCTTCCCTTTAGGAAACGCTAACAGCGGTGATACCACTTACATTAAAGCTGGTGATACCGACATTCTAATTGACGCTGGCTCAACTCAATCATCCGCTAGCTCAATCATCTCTTACGTCAAACGTTTCTGTACCGATAATACCTTAGAATATGTCATAGCTACTCACGCTCACGAAGACCACATCGCTGCTTTCGCTCCTCAAACTGACGAAAACGGAGTTTTATCGAATTTCGAAGTAGAAAACATCATCGATTTCGGCGAGCAGCACAAAACTAACTCTAAAACGTATCAAAGATACGCTGCTAAGCGCGATGCTTTAATTGCCGCTGGAACAAAATACTACGCCGCCAACGATTTATTTGATGCTAATCACGCCGGAGTAAACAACGTCTTCACCATCGGAAACAATCTCTCGTTTGAAGTTCTGTATCAAGAGTATTACGACAAGTCTACTTCAAATGAAAACGACTATTCCGTCTGTTTATTGTTCAATCAAAACGATGAAAAATACTTCCTTTTTACCGGCGATTTAGAAGAAGATGGCGAAGAATCTCTCGTCGATTCTTACTTTGATACCCACGGAAAAGACCTACCTCATGTAGAGCTTTTTAAAGCGGGACACCATGGTTCATACACCGCATCTTCTTCCTATTTACTCAACAAAATAACACCGGAGATTTGCGTAGTTAACTGCTGCGCTGGAACTTCTGAATACACCTCAAACGTCAACAATCAATTCCCTTCGCAAGAATTCATAAATAGAATTGCTCCTCATACATCGAAGGTTTACATACCCACTCAAGTCTCAAACAATCCAGATGAAAAGTACCAATTAATGAATGGTGAAATTGTCCTGAGTTACTTGGGTAACGGAGAAGAAAACTTCACTTTTTCCAACAATTCAACAAAATTAAAGGATACCGAGTGGTTTAACTCAACTTACGAAGTTGATGGCGAACCATTCAAAATGCGCGTTTGGCCTAACGTAACTTCAACTTACAATTAAAATTCTTCGTCTGCTTCGTCTTGCAAAGAGATTTTTTCTACTCTGATATTTTGATACGCTTCGTCTAACAACTTGCTGAAATC
>JADING010000069.1 GCA_017694135.1 Candidatus Scatoplasma merdavium | reverse complement strand
GAAGAACTCACATTTAAAATTGCAAAAGGCAACGACCTTTTCTTTCACGTTTACTTACAAGCTGGTTCACACGTTTGTTTGCTTGGTAATCCAAGTGATGAAAACAAGCTACTAGCAGCGGAATTAGCCTTGTATTTAAGCGACTTGGACAGTGGTGAAGTTATGGTGTGTCCTAGAAAAGAAGTTAAGAAAAACCCGCAAAAACGCGGGTTAGTTAACGTTCTAAACTATTCGTTGATTCACGTTTCTAAAATCAGAGAGTCTTCTTTAAAGCTTTTTAAAGAAAACGTTTAGTTGTTTTTTAAGAAGTCCTCTCCTTTAATAGTTTCATGCTTAGCTAACGAGAAGAAATCCTGTTGACGCAAAGCTTCGGATAAAACTATCGCGACGCTGTTAGAAAGGTTTAAGCTCCTCGCATCAATAGCCATTGGTATTCTCATGCAGCTTTCGTAATTTGATTTAAGCAATTCTTTAGGTAATCCGCTCGATTCTTTTCCAAACAAGAAATAATTGGTCTTTCTCACATCGGATAAATCGAATTCAGAATACGTCTTTTCCGAATAACGCGTGACGTAAAAGTAATCCCCTTTCTCATAAGTAAAAAAATCATCGAAAGTTTCGTATCTTTTAATTTTAAAGCCGATGAAATAGTCCATCCCTGCTCTTTTTAAAGACTTATCAGAAAGTTCAAAGGTCAGATTACCTATTATGATTAATCGCGCATTAAAAGCCGAACAAGTCCTTATGATATTTCCGACATTCGACGGCTTTTCCGGCTCATATAAAACGACATAGTTCATCTTTTAATCGACTTGGTCTTTTCTTTTAAGACTCTCATTAGTTTTTCATCTTTAACTAAAGGAGACAACTTTTCATATACAAGTTTATGGTATTGATTTAACCAATCTATTTCTCTATCTGTCATGATGTTTAAATCGAGGCAAGAAGTTTCAATAGGTACGTAGGTTACAGTTTCAAACTTATTGAATATCCCATCACTGGTTTCAAAAGCTCTTACACAAAGCAGATTGTTTTCAATGCGGATTCCGTATTTGTTTTCTTTGTAAACGCCAGGTTCAATAGTAGTAACCATGCCAGGAACAAGCTTTTGTAAGTTTTCAACACTTCTAGCCACGTATCTAAAAGAGTTCGGTCCTTCGTGGACATTAAGTATATACCCTACTCCGTGACCAGTCCCACACTTGTAATCCATGCCTTCATCCCACATGTATTGACGCGATAAGACATCTAAAGCGATTCCGCTTACTCCATCTAAGAAGATTGCGCGCGACATAGCGATTAAGGACTTTAAAGTCAAAGTGTAATCGTGGATATATTCTTGGCTAGCTTCCCCAATTAAGAAAGTCCTCGTGGTATCGGTAGTACCTCCGTAATACTGCCCACCAGAATCAACCAATAGTTCCATCGTCTCTTTGCTTACTATTGAAGACTTTTCTTTCGTCGGCTCGTAATGCATTTGAGCGGCGTTGCTTCCGCAAGCTGCAATTGTTTCAAAAGACAGTTCAAAAAGATCTTTGTTTTCTCTTCTGAATTTCTCCAAGACTTCTGCATAGTGATACTCAGAGAGATTTTCATCTTTGTGCTCATCTAAATAAGCTATGAACTTAAGCATAGCCAAACCATCTTCAGCTTGAACTCTCTTTAAGTTCTCTATTTCCTTTTCACCTTTAATAGACTTCATTAGAGTCGAAGGGATTTTGCCATTTAATGGATTCTTTAAACAGCTGTAAAGAGCGCATGAACAAAATGAAGGATTAACCAAAGTGGCAACTTCAGAATGAGACTTAACAAATTCTTCAATTTGAGAATAAGGAAGCAAGTTCACTCCTTCAATCTCAAAATCGATTTTGTCTCTATCTATAAACAAATAATTCCCCTTTTTAGACAGGTACAAATAAGAATAGAAAACAGGGTTACAAGCTATATCGTTACCGCGAATATTTAAAATCCATGCGATATCGTCAAGAGTGGTAATTAAGCAGGCCTCTGCTTTATCTTTTTCACACTCTTTTAAAACTGCTTCAATTTTTTCTAAATGCGATAAAGAATTGAGATTATCTCTAAGTTTAAAGACCTTCTCTTTAGAAAGCTGACCGCGGTCTTTTACTAAATAAGAATAATCGTAATTCACTAACTCAACGCCGTAACCTTTGACTCTTTTAGCAAAATTATACGAAATGAGATTAGTGTTAGTAGCTAGTTTTTGAACCCCTTCTTTTTTCAGCAAGTCTTCAAAGCTCAAAGCGGACTTATCGCCTTCTTTTACTAAGCTTATACCGCTTCCTTTAAGTTCGTTTTCCGCTTGAATCCAATATCTGCCATCGGTGAAAAAATAGGCTGAATTTTTCAAGACTAAAAGGTATCCTGCCGAACCTGAAAACGGACAAAAATAATTTCTTTCCGCCAAGAAATAATCGGCGACATATTCGGATGAATGAGGGTCACCTGTAACGATTAAGTAAGCGTCAAAACCATCTTCAATCAACTTGTTTTGAAGATCTAAAATATGTTGTTTATCAAACATACTACACTACCTTCTTTCTATCAATAAGAACGAGCGAATAAAACAACCTTTTTGGCCTTCTTGTGGCAGATTGGACAAGTATCGTCAATCAAAGTTTGATCAAAAGGCATACAGCGAGAAGAAGCGTTGAGCTTCGCTTTAATTTCATCTTCGCAAGCTTGATCACCACACCAAGCCATTTTGGCATAGCCTTTACCATTTAAAATCACATCAGCTAATTCATCGTAAGTGTGGACTTCATGAACGTGAGAATTAACGAAATTCAAGGCTTTCGCATACATTCCACGGGTGATAGTTTCCATCTCCGCTGCAATAACTTTAGCGAGATTCTCATCGAATTTATAAAAGCCTTTTTCACCGTTGTAGCGCTTGACATACATAACCTTATTTTCTTGGCAATCTTTCGGGCCGATATCAATGCGCAGAGGTACACCCATCAGCTCATATTGTGCATATTTCCATCCCGGTGTCTTATCGGAAAAATCGATCTTGCAACGGATGTTCAACTTTTTCAGCTCATCTTCAAGACAATGGGCTCTTCTAGCAACTTCCGGATCGTTAGCAGCTCTAATTGGAATAATAACGACTTGAAGCGGAGCGACATAAGGAGGCAAAACCAATCCGTTATCGTCACCATGCTCCATAATAATAGCCCCAATCAAACGAGTAGAAACTCCGAAAGAAGTCTGATAAGGAACTTTCAAAGTGTTGTCTTCATCTAAATATTTAATATCGTAATGTTCAGCGAAACCCTGTCCAAAATAGTGAGTGGTCCCGCACTGTAAAGCTTGACCATCTTTCATTATGGCTTCGACAGTGTAAGTCTCTAAAGCACCAGCAAACTTTTCTTTATCGGTCTTCTGACCAGTTAAAAACGGTATGGCTAAAATATCCCTACCAAGGTTGTCATAAACTCTGAGCATCCTGAGCGCTTCTTCTCTCGCTTCCTGCTCGGTGCGGTGAAGCGTGTGTCCCTCCTGCCATAAGAACTCCGACCCGCGCAAGAAAGGACGGGTGGTCTTTTCCCATCTAACAACCGAACACCACTGGTTGTATTTAATAGGTAAATCGCGATAAGAAGAGAGGATGTCCTTAAAGTGATCGCAAAACAGCGTCTCAGAAGTCGGGCGAACATAAAGAGGTTCTTCCAAATCCTTGCCTCCACCTTGCGTAACAACCGCACACTCAGGCGCAAACCCTTCTACGTGTTCCGCTTCTTTTTGCAAAAGCGACCGCGGGATAAGCAAAGGCATATAGACGTTTTCATGCCCTGTCAGCTTAAATTGCTCATCTAAATAATTGCGGATATTTTCCCAAATAGCATATCCGTAGGGACGGTAAATTATAAAGCCTTTGACTCTGGAATAATCCATCAATCCAGCTTTGGTACAAACGTCGGTATACCACTGAGAAAAATCCTGCTCTTGCGGAGTAATAGCGTTGTTCTTTTTCATATTTAAAATTCTCCTTTATTCTTGTTTATCTTCTTTACTACGGCTCTTTATATTGCTCTTCCAGAAAGGATCTGGAGAATAAAGCGATGACGATGGTCCCGCATAAGAAGTCGAAACGAAATTATCAAAGCCGATTTGATAAGCTAGCTCAATATCGGCGTTTGAAGCTAAATCAGCGACAATAACATCTTGGTTGTGAAGCTGCGAGGAAGCAGAAATAAGGAAGCTCTGCATTCTCAAAGAAGTGTGCAAAGAGGTCTTTTTATCATCTAAAGCGAGAACGTAGAACTGGAAAAGAGAGAGAAAATCCTTCGTCCATTCCGAAGATGAAGTGGTGATCTCTACTCCGATTCCCGCGCACTTTTTTTGTAAGTTAGCTAAATCCTTCTCGATATTTTTATCTTCACCTTGATAGAAGTTCCAAACATCTTCGTATTCAAAGCAGAAATACATTCTCTTAGCGATGCGGGGATGCTTCTTTAAAGATTCTAACGTCGCAGTAATTGATGTGTAATTTATTGGCAAAATCACGCTTTCTTTTTTCCCTGGAGTTAACGAGCGGTAAATGGTTTCAAAAACCCTATTTAAAAGCTCGGTAAGAAGCCCTTGTTCAGAAGCAAGTTCTACCAAAGCTTCAAAAGAAGAAAACTCGCTTCCGTAAGGTTCTATTTTAACTAAATGGCGATCTTCTTTATCTAAAGTAGAAAGAATCGGCGTAAAAGAGCAACGGAAAGAACCGTTTTTAATAATTGATTTAATCCTCCTGATTTCCGTAGCATCTTGCGACATATTCAAAGAAGCGATATCACCCTCAATAATATAGTTATTACCCTCTTTATCTTTGGCCAAATCAGCGCAGTTTTCCGCTACTTGGACAGCGGAAGTCAACCCGTCAGCTGAACGAATGAAACTGACACCGATAGCGACACCAAACAAATTGTTAATAGCGTTAATATTAAAGTATCGTTGTATCTCAGAAAGCAGGTGGTTACAAAGAGTGTGTATATCGTTTCTCAAACGGATATCAAAATCAAAAAGCAAAGCTTCGTAATCGCCGTTAAATACAAGCAATCTATTCTTTCCCAACAGATTATAAATAGAACTTAACGGCTGATAGATAGAAGTGTATGAACTAGTCATACTAGGATCTTTTATAGCCTCAGAAGTGTAGGAAACGAGTTTTAAGCATACGCAAGCCAAAGTGTGATTTCTGAGGTGGCGTTTTTGGTGAATAATTTTACTCAACTGTTCCTTTGTAAGGATATAACTAGTGGAATCTTTACGTGAATGGCGGTGACTTATCGAATTAAAGAGAGTGTTTTCAAAGTGCAAAATCTGCTCTTTCTCGTTGTAAGAAGTAATGCGGTAAACTGACATTAGTTGTTTCTTTTTTCTTCCAATTTTTAACTCGTAAGGTAGAGCGATATAAGAAGAAGCTTGCGGATCACCTTGGATATAACTTTCAATCCAATTTCTCAATTTCGAGGAGGAACTGTTTAAAGAACGATAAAAAGCATCTATTGTTGTGACCTTTTGATCGGACATTTTCATACGGTCAAAATAAACGATAGTTCCAGTAGAAAAGTTCATAGTAAAAATACGGACAGAAGAAGTCGAATAAGCCATAGAATACTTCCTCTGACGAATGAAATACCTCTCGTAAATTAAATAAGCCACTAAGAAAAGAAGGCAGAGAGAAATAATTCCCACCAAAACCCACATAAGGATATATATTTTCGGATAAACCATATCAATTAGAAACACTTCATTCATATTAAAACACTTATATTATACAAACTAGATAACTATTACGCTTGCGAAATGAAATATTTTCTCAATTTGTGATTTATGTGTGCTATAATCACATAGCAATTGGAGCAGTACCCAAGTGGTTGAAGGGACTAGTTTCGAAAACTAGCAGAGGTTAACTGCCTGCGGGAGTTCGAATCTCCCCTGCTCCGAATCGAAAAAACAACAGGGTTCTACAAGCTAGAACCCTTTTAATATTTCAGTAAAACACCTCAATTTTACTTAGCAATATCACTTTTTTAGACCTCACTCATTCTTGAGAAGAACTCATCTGGTATTTTTTTAGTCAACTAAACTTAAATGGGATATAATAAGCACGTTACACAAGTCATTATGGAAAACGAAGAAAAAATCACCCAAGAACAAATAAGACCTTATTTTTACAAAAAAGAAATTGTTGTAAACGGAGCGTGCATTGTCATACTCTCTGTTGTTTTAGCTCTATTGAGCTTAGCGTTTAAACTGACTGGGAAAATCTATTCCTTCCCCTACCAAGACACCGTATTGAGCTTTGATAGCTCGATAGTTGTCCCTAGCATTGTTTTTCCAATTGTGTCTAATCTGGCCTTGCTCTGCCTTAATTATTTTGTCAAAACCGGCGATCAATTAATCCCATCTTTCAAAAAGCTTTCAAACACCATCTGCCTGATTCTCCTTTATATAGTTGGTATTCTTTGCCAGTTTGTCTTGATGGTTTTAATGGCTCAAGTAAATATTAATGTTCACTTGGCTTACTTTATCGCTTCATTTATTGAGCTTTGTTATTTCTATTTGATGATTAAACTGTATCTGTTTAATTATGTTGAAGATAAAAGAATCCTCTTTGAAGTAATAAGGTTTGCACTAGTAGGTGTTTTAGCTTCTATTGTCGACTTTGTAACGTGCTATTTATTCCAATTCATCTTCCTTCCAGACAGTTGGCCTAACTTAGCTATCACATCAATTTCTGTCACTTGCGGATTTATCGTCGGTGTTACAGTTAATTACCTCTGTTCAATATACATGGTCTTCAAAGCGACGACAGAAAAAGACAAGTCGCGCACAATGTTAGGAAAAGTGATGTTTGTAGCTCTCTCAGCAGTCGGCTTATTCATAGGAATAGGTCTCCAAGCCTTGCTTTACGATGTTTTGAATTTAGACTACATTCTCACTTTCATCCTCAGAACCATTGTCACTCTCTTTTGGAACTACTTCTCGCGCAAATATCTCATTTTCCGCTAATTTAGTCTTGCATTAAATTAGAGAATTAGATATTATTATTAACGCACCGCAGGATTAGTTCAATGGTAGAACGCAACCTTGCCAAGGTTGACACGCGGGTTCGATTCCCGTATCTTGCTAATCTAGTAAATATCGGCTGGAAATCCCAGCCGTTTTTTCTTTTTAGGCCAAACTAAAAGAGGTCACCAGTTAAGGAGACCTCTTAAATAGCGGCATCAATTAATTGGCACTCGTAATCTCAATTGAGATGTTACCAGTAATTAAACCAACGTCAACATCACTTGATTCTCCACCTTTAACAGTGCCAGTGAAAGTGTTTTCACCTACTGTAATGGTGTAATTTACATCACCGACAGATTGAGTAGGAGCAATTCTCACATACTGATAAGTATCAGAAGTAATTTTAATTGACTGCTCCCAAGTTAAATCAAATTCAGTATCCGCACTCTTGTCAGGAGTAAGCAAAGAACATCTAGCATAAACCAAATTGTTAATTGTAGCTATGCAAGAAGTAGCTAAAGAAATGGTGATAGTTACTGGTTCAGTTACTGTGTAATATACATACGAAAAACCTGTTGCGACAGGAACAGATTCAGTGTTCCCCTCGGCGTCTTGAGCGGTAGCGACATACTCTTTACCTTCAGGTGCATCAGAGAAAATTCTAATGTAGAATCTCGTACCCTCATTGACTTGAATTTGACCATCTTCTACAGTTAAGTTCTCGTAACCATCAGTCATCAACTCATAGTCTAAATCTGAAGGAACACCGGCTTCTGTGTCGAGAGTAAAGTTAATTGTATAAGTTGTGAATGGAACAGTCTCCACACGGATAGCAGTAATATTTTCAGTAAGAGTAATCATACAACTACCAGAATACACTTCTTCAACTTCTTCACTGGTACCATCTTTCAAATCAACGTAAACTTTCACGTTATAGCTCTGAGAATAGTAATTAACCGTGATTCTTTCGCCAGGCAAGAATTCTGCTCCATTAGTAGTAGCATAAACTTCAGTGCCAGACTGTTCACCAACTATCGATATGAAATCAAGGCCCTCTCCAATTTCAACATCGACAGCTTGAGTCTGTTTCTTTTCAACAGTAGCTTGAAGTTTAACATCTTTATCTGGAGCCTTAAATGTAGCAGAAGATCCGCTTTCATCAATAGTTAAATCAGTTAATGTTTGACCATTTAAATCAACCAAATTAGTAAGCTTGTATAACGGAGCGTTCATTGTAACAGTGACTTCGTCACCTGCAACAACCGTTTTCTTACTGAGAGTTAATTCGCCGATGGTTTCACCGCCGTAAGTAATTGCTTCAGCGGTAATCGCGACACCTTTAATAACTTCAAATTCCAAATTGATATCAGCTGTACCAACTTCAACAGTAATTCTGTATCCTTCTTTTATGAACGAATTGTTAATGTTAGATTCAATGGAGCTGCTATCTACAGCTGTTCCGTTTACTTTAGCGCCGGAAAGAATAAAGCCAGCTTTTGGTTGAACAAAAGCATAAACAGTCGTATTACCAGCGATTGAAGTAATTGATTGAGAACTGTAAGGATAAGCGGAAGAGGAAATTAAAACAGTCTCAATGTTTTCATTTGCAGTATAAGAAAGCGCGACATTTTCAGCAACATGGAAAGTAATAGTGATTTCCGTAACGTCTTCAGGAATAGTAAAGACTACTCTGTTAGTAGTGTTCGTAGTGAAATCTTCTTCACTCAATCCAGTGTAAGTAACAGGGCCAGTAACGTAATAATTGGCTTCAAGAGAATACATAAAGGATATTTCATCACCTACAGTAGCAGTGTGAACTAATTCTCCTAAAGATGACGAATTAAGATGCTCTGTGTTCTCGTACTTGATAGTGACAGGTTCAGTGTATTCAACTTCAACAAGAAGCTCAGTATCGGCGGTTAACTCTATATCGAAAACATAGGCGTTATCGGTAAACTCAACATTTTCAATCGGAGTAGTGACATCGCCAACTTTAGTAGAAACAGACTTTAAAATATAACCAGGTTGGCGAACCAACGCTCCTTTGAAAGAAGTGTATTTCTTAGTTGCATCATACCCGTATAAAGCCAATCCTTTTTGTTCAGCATAAGTCAGCTGATAACCAGTTTCGCTAACTGTGCTTTGATCATCAAAGACAACGATAGAGACTTCACCTTTGGGAAGAACCAAACTGCCTTCAAAATTAAAAGTCTCTGAAGACATTGCACCTTTGTACTTAACTCCATTGACATAAACACCCATGGTCTCGTTCTTGCTAGAGCCATAAACTCCACCTAAGGTAAAGTGAAGCGTGGTGCCAGCCGATAATTCTTGATTAACTCCAATGGTATTTCCTTCGGCATCTTTTAACATGATGCTATATGAACTATACCCGGAATTAACAACCGTAATAGAAGTGATTACAGCTTTAGACTGCTTCGGAGTGACAGTTAAGCTGACATTGGAAGCAGGCATAGTGAAACTAATTGTATAAGTTCCATTATCATTCAAAGTCACTTCGGGAGTAATAGCAGCTTTTGAAGTTACACAAGAGGCGTCCAATTCCATATTCTCATCTAAGAGAGTAATGGTAATCTGAACTGTTTCGCCAGCCTTGTAAGTATTAATACCCCCAACAAAGCTAGCTAAAAAATCATCACCAGTAGGAAGTGCCACCGTATAAGTCGTTTCAACTATGCTAGAAC